>CAZYGP010000125.1:0-6629 GCA_964647265.1 uncultured Acidimicrobiaceae bacterium
GAGGTCGGGTACTCGTTCGGGTCGGCCCACTGGGGTCACGGCTACGCGGTCGAGTCCCTCGACGCGTTCATCACGTACCTGTTCGAAGGACTCGATGTCACCCGGGTGTTCGGGACGCTCCATCCCGACAATTCGGCGTCGGCGATGGTGATGGAGCGATGTGGGTTCGTGTTCGAGGGTCACACGAGGTCGTCGTTCTGGCGGGATGACGAGGTGTCGGACGACTGGATCTACGGGCTCACCAGGAACCTGTGGGAGGAGTGGCGGAACCGGTCCACCGTCGCACCCGACGAGCTCGCGCTCGTCGAGATCACCCCGGACACCGCCGACACCGTCTTGAACCTCGTGACGCACAAGTCCCAGGAGCGCTTCGTCTCACCCATGTGCGGATCCTTCGCGGATGCGATGTTCCCAGAGGTCTACAACGGTGCGCCCGTCGTCCCGTGGTTGCGTGCAATCACCGCAGACGGCGAGATCGTCGGGTTCGTGATGGTCGCCGAGTCGACCGAGCACCACCCCGAGCCCTACCTGTGGCGTCTTCTCATCGACCGGCTCCACCAACGCCGAGGCATCGGTGATCGCGTTCTTGCCCTCGTCGAGGAGGCCTTCATCGCACGCGGCGACAGCGCCATCACGGTGAGCTGGAGCGACGGCAAGGGATCACCGCGTCCGTTCTACGAGCGCAACGGCTACGTCCCCACCGGCGAGATCGAGGACGGCGAGGTGGTGGCCCGCAAACCCCTTCTTGCGTAGCTGGGTTCCACCCATGGGTGGAACCCAGCTACGCAAGAAGGGCTCGTGCTCTTCCGCCAGGTCGCCGATGATTCAGTTGTCGTCGCCCAACGTCGTCGCAAGGCCTTGGGCCAACCGGTCGAGTTCCTCGTCGGAGAGCCTGGCGCGGGTCAGCTGGTAGATCCTCGGTGGCATCTCGCCGTCGCGTACCGTCTCGGCAGATTCGTCTGCTTCCTCTTGGGGTAGGTGCCATTCGGAGAAGTTGAGTGCGTCGCGACCCTCGTCCACGTCACGCTGGACCATCCACGACATCGGGGCGAGGTTCGAGTACCACGGCCACTCGGTCTCGTTGCTGTGGCAGTTGAAGCACGCCCGGACCGCAAGCTCCCTTGTCATGGCGGAGTCCCATGCCGGTTCGGCGACCACCGGCGGGTTGTCGTGGGCGCGCCCGTAGGGCACGAACTGGATGACGATGGCCATGCCCGCCATTGCGATGACCACGCGCTTCAACCACTTCACGACGGGACGTCCTCGTCTGCGGCGATGTGGAGGATCATGTCCGCGTTGCGCGAGGTCACGCGCCACACGAGCCCGTACTTCGACGCAAGGGCATAGCGTGCGACCTGCGCCTCGTCGTCCCCGAGGATGCGTGCCTTGCCGGTCACCGTCGGTCCGCCCTTTGGGCGGCCCCGGATGTTCGACCGAACCATGGTGACGTCTGGTCGGTTGCGAATCCGCTTCACCTTCCCCGTCTTCGAGCCGGTGGGAATGACGATGCCGTCATCCCTGTGTGCGAACCACACGGTGGTCGGCACGGGGGTTCCGTCCCGTCGGAAGGTCGTGAGGACGATGTACTTCCCGGTCAGGTGGTCGGCGGCCATGGAGTGGACTCTACGACGGACCCGGCAGCAGTCCGATCGTGGTCTGGACTCACCCGGCGATGGTCAGGGGTGTGGGCTCGCTGAGGATGGCATGGAGCTCGAATCCGCCATCGGGGTACTCGTACTGATCGACGGCGACCCGGACCTCGTAGTCGCCAGGGGGCAGGGCGTAGCCGAGGTCGGGATCGCACGAGGCGGTACCGCCGACGACGTCGATGTCGATCGCCTCGCCGGGTCCGAGTTCGGCACCGACCCCGACTCCGGCGATGCCACCGGTGTAGATCCCGACGACCTCGTCTGTGCCGGGCAGGTACACGAGGGCGGTGAGGGGTGAGCCGGACTCGAAGGTCACCACTTCATCACCCGTATTCGTCACGTTGACGACGGCCTCGAAGTCGTGCCCCGACGTGACCGGCGATCCGATGGGTTGAAGGGTCGCGACCAGGGTCGTCGGCATGGTGGGTGGCGGAGGCACGAGGTCGCTACAGACCCCGAACCCCCCTGTGGTGCGGTCCGGGTAGCTGAGCGCACCGACCGTGATGGTCACCAGGTCGCCGTATCGGGCGGCGATGTCGGCCGCGACCGATTCCCCGTCCGCGCGCAGGCTCACACCCACGGTGTCCGAGGACGATCCGGCACCCTGCATGTACTCGCCAGCCATCGCGATCACCTCGTCCTGGATGGCGTACAGCTCCGCCTCGGTGACCGGGGCGAGCACGAGCTCGAACTCGTCGGGGTATGTGAGCAGGTCACGCAGGGCGCCACAGTGATCGTCGAGATGGTCGGTGAAGCTGATCACCAGGCGCACCCGTGGGCTGTTCTCGAATCGGAGCGATCCGAACTCGTCAGCGTTCTGCTGTGCGTACGCCATCGCCGCCTCGACGTCGCCCTGCAGTCGGCTCTGGGCCTGGCTGATCGGCCCCTCCTCGGAGTAGTCGGTCGGCTCCGGTCCGGTCTCCACCTCGGTCACGAGGTTCGGGCAACCCTCGAGGGGTGCAGCGGACGGCTCGGTGGTCGTGGTCGGCGTGGACGATGGGAGGTCGCGCGCTTCAGGGCCCTCGGCACAGCCGGCAACCCATCCGGCGATGACAAGGAGGGCACATGACGCAAGTCGGTATCGCGCTGTCATCACTGATAGGACGCATGCTCGGGAGGATTGGTTCCCTGCAGTGAACCCGGGAACGAAGCGTCGAGGCCGTAGTGGCGTGCCTGCGACCCGTCGGGGGCGAGGTGCCATACTTCCTCAGTCGAACGAAGGAAGGACATGGGCTCTCTGCTCGTACACATCACCCACGGACCGGAGGCGCCGACCCGAGCCGCTTTGGGGCTCCTCGTGGCCAGAACAGCTGCCGAGGCCGGTCATGAGGTCACGATCTTCTTCGCGGGGGATGCCGCCTACCTCGTGAAGGACGCCGTCATCGAGCACACGAAGGGAGTTGGCACAGGCGCCATCAGCGACACGTTCCCCGCCGTGGTGGATGCCGGGATACCGATCTTCATCTCAGGAGGCTCATCGAAGACGCGCGGTGTCACCGAAGCCGACCTCGAGGGCAAAGGCGCAATGTTCGCGACACCGGTCAAGCTCGTCGAGTTGGCGTTCGAGGCAGATCGAGTCCTCTGCTACTGAGATTCAGGCGAGGTGCGCGCGCCACGCAACGGAGAACCCGTCCGTCACAGGAAGGTGGAGGCTTCCGCAGCAGCCTCATGGCGTGATGCCACGTCGAGCTTGAGGAGGATCGCCGACACATGGTTCTCGATTGTCTTGGTCGAAACGAAGAGCCGGCTGGCGATCTCCCGATTCGAAAGGCCCTCAGCCATAAGTTCCAGGACCTGCCGCTGGCGCCGGGTCAGACCCTGCGGATCAGCGACCGTGGCGCGACTCGGGCCACGTGGTATCGACTCGACGCCGCCGGCACGCAAGCGTTGCCTGACTCGCTGGGCCATCGGTCGTGCGCCGAGACCGTCGAAGATCCCCAGGGCGTCGAGGGCCGCCTCGGCCGGACCGAGGCTCAGGGCCATCGCCTCCTCGTACGGCGCGCCGATGCGTCGCCACCCTTCTGCAGCCTGCTGCCAACTCCCCTCGATCATCAGGCGGTACGGATCCGCCAGGTGGTCGGGGACCTCGTCGAGCCCGCTCGCCATCCACATCCAGAAGGCGATCTCACCGCGACCCCACAGCGTGTCGGTGTCGAGGATCCGTTCGAGTGCTTCGTTGAGGACGGCGACCGCGCGCTCGGGCCGGTCGCCGTAGATGTGGAATTCCGCCGCAGCGCACAGTGGCACCCACACGTGCTGGATGGCGCCGTGCCTTCCGAGGTCGATGGCTCGATCCAAGGTGTCGATCGCTCCTGTCGCCCCTCGTCGCACCCCGATCCGACCAGCGGTTCCCATGGCAGTTACGGGAGAGATCCGTGCAGCCCCTGGCGGTAGTGAGGTGACCTGCCCTGCGTATTCGAGCGCCTCGTCCCACCGGCCTTGTTCGGCGCGGATCCGTGACATCCAAGCAGTGGCATACGCCATGGCGTAGATCTCGTCATGAGTGGAACCGATCTCGATCGCGCGATGGAGCCAGTCGAGGGCACGAGCGTATTCCTTGACCTCACCGCCGCCCGAGCCGAGCATCAACAGGACGTTCACCCTGATGCGGTCCTCCTCTGCCATCGAGAGGGCGGTCTCGAGGAGCTTGATGCCCCGCTCACCGTCGCCGAGCACGAGCTCCGACGCGCCGAGCCCGATGAGCGCGAGGGTCTCGACCTTCTGGGAGCCGAGCTGGCGCGCCATGACCAGCGCTTGCTCGCTCACCGCAATGGCAGCATCCCGATGACGGTCGAGCATCTGGTTCAGTCCGCTGGTGTACAGCATGCGGGCCAGCTGCTCGGAGTCACCGAACGGCTCCGTCATGCCGATGGCCTCCCTGAGCATCTCGTTCCCAGACTCAACCTGGCCGTTGATCCACAGCGTTCGACTGTGGATCAGGTATGCATCGGCGATCCGAAGTGGGTCGCCGACCGCCTTGGCGAGATCGACGAGCTCGCTCGACACCGCCAGCGCATCTGTCTGGCGATCCAGAACGATCAGGGTGTTCGCGTACTGGGTGAGGAGCGCGATCCGTTCGTCGATGTCGAGCGCAGCGACGAAAGGATGGGCCGCAGCGAAGAAGGACGCGGCCTCGTGCATGGACTCGCTCGCTGCGGCATCTCGCGCCGCTGGGGGAGCGAACCTGAGGATCAGGTCTTCGTCCCCGGTCATGATGGCGTGGTGTGCGAGTCGGGAGACGTCGGTCGATTCGTCGTCCGTCAGCAGGTCCAGGATCCTACGGTGGAGTTCCGCCCGTCGCGGGGCTGGGACCGAGTCCTCGACGGCGAGGCGTGCGAGCTCATGTCGGAACCGGTATCCGTGCGGATCGCCGATGAGCACACCGGCGTGGACCGCATCCTCGACGACATAGTCGGACGACTGCACGAGCGCCTGCAAGTACCTGCCCTCGAGATGACGGGGGGCGACGGACACGGCCTCGACCGCCGCTCGTGCCGCCGTATGGAGGCGGCCGACCCTCGCGAGCACAGCATCCTGGACGGTGGCAGGAAGAGAGTCGCCTCCGGCGAGCAACTCGGTGACGAAGAACGCGTTGCCCCCCGTGATCCGGTGGATGGACTCCGCTTCGTCCGCGCGTTCGGCGGCGAGGCGCCGGACGGCGTCGATGGAGAGGGCTTCGAGGGAAATGCGGTGCACGGAGTCACGACCGCCGAGGAGGCTTCCGACGGTGATGCCGACCGGGTTTCCAGGACCGATCTCATCGCCTCTCAGCGTCACGACCATCACGGCCGCGGTCGACTCGATACGTCGTCCGAGGTACGTGACCATGTCGAGGGTCCCGTCGTCGGCCCAGTGCAGGTCCTCGATGATCAACAAGACGGGCCTCATCGAGTCGCGCAGATGCTCGAGGAGCGCGCCGAACGCGGAATGGGGAGCGTCGAGCGATGTGGCCAGCTCCTTCAACTCCCGGTGGGCCACGGCGATGTCTCGAAGCGGTCCGAAGGGGCGTGGCGTGGCCATGGGGTCGCACGACCCGACGAGAACCTGCGTGCGGTCCGCAACCGCGCCGATGACCGCCTTCACCACGGACGTCTTGCCCGCCCCGGCCTCCCCGTCGACGAAGATGACGGAACCGCCCCGACCGGGGGCGAGTTCGACGAGTGAGACGATCCTGTCGATCGTTGCATCCCGTTCGAGCAGTTCGCGAGGCACTGTCATAGCCCCACAACCTACCCACCTCGTCCCCGGCGCGGACACCGTCTGTGGGGGAGACGCGTCAGGGGCCGCTCACTCGAGCGGCCCCGGACGGTGCGTCGACTGCTGCTTGGATCAGTTCGGGCAGGCACCCACCTTCGGGTTGAAGTCCGCGAACATGCTGGTCGGGTTGTTCTTCCACACCCACACATGGAGGACGTGGACGCCCAGGGCCTCATTGGGGTGGAACTCGTGACCGAACAGGGTCGGCGGGTGTTGCTTCATCTCCTCAGTCGTGGGAATGATGTACTCCACTGCCACCAGTCGAAGCTTGCCGTTTTGGGCGATCTCGTAGACCATCGCCTCGGGTTCGTTCGGGATGATCGTTCCGTCGATGTCCTTCACGTAGTGAACGCCCATGCCGCCTTCCACGGGGTGGTCGAAGCATGTGGGGTCGCCAGGGAGGCCCAGGCCCTCTGTCGAGTCGTCGATCTTGAAGCTCTCGTACCCTGCGTCGAGCGCCGCTTCGACTCGGTGGAACTGGGCCGTTGCCGCGCGCAGCTCGGCGAGTTGCTTGTTCAGGTCTGCCTTCGGTGGGGCGGCAAGGGCCGCTGTGGCGCCGAGCATCACGGCCGTCACCGTCATCAGCGTCACGATTGACTTCTTCATTGCTGGTCTCCTTTCGCTGCTTTTCGTCAGAGATCGATGGATCATGTGTGTTCGCTGACCGGGTAGATCTCGTCGGCGACGAGGCCGTGTGCCTCGCGATGGACGGTCGCGGCGTCC
>CAZYGP010000126.1:0-6572 GCA_964647265.1 uncultured Acidimicrobiaceae bacterium
CGGCAAGACGTTCGAGTACACGCTCGCTGAGCCGACGGTGCTCTACGAGCTGCTGTTCGGGACGATCCTTCCGAAGCATGCGGTCGAGGGCTCTGACTTCGTCGCCGACTGGAACGACGTGATGTGGCCATCGGGCGGTCCGTTCATCCTCCAGGAGTGGGCGAAGGGCGAGTTCCTGACGATGGTTCGGAACGACAACTACTGGCAGACCGACGAGGAGACGGGGCAGCAGCTCCCTTATCTCGATTCGGTGACCTTCAGGTTCATTCCGGAGACCGAGTCGATCCTCACCGCGTTCCGCGGTCGTGAGGTCGACATCATCCAGCCGGACCCGAACACCGAGAACATCGAGACGCTTCAGGCACTCGAGCCCGAAGGCGCACTGGTGGAGGTCCTGAGTGGCCCGGTTTGGGAGCATCTGGACTTCGGATTCGGACCAGGACGCCTGGAGAAGAACCCGAACAGCTGTGCCGAGGTCTACGAGATGCGTCTTGCTGTCGCCCAGACGGTCGACAAGCAGGTCCTGACCGACGAGATCCTCGCCGGTCAGGTCGAGCCGCTCGACTCGTATGTCGACGCGTACTCGCCGAGCCTGTCCACGCAGGCGTGGAGTCAGTACTCGGTTGACAACGCTGCAGCGAACGCGAACTACCTGGCAGCCGTCGAGGCAGCCGGTAAGGAGTGCTCCATCGTGTTCTCCACGACGTCGAACAACGACGCTCGTGTGAAGATCTCGGAGCTGTTCGTCGGCATGTTCGAGGCATCGGGTATCCCCTACGAGAACGCACTCGAGGACAGCCAGCTGTTCTTCGGTGAGACGCTCGACAACGGGATCTTCGACCTCGGCGAGTGGGCATGGGTCGGTTCACCCGGCTTCTCCGGTCTCATCGGCATCCATGATGTCTGGGACCCGGAAGGTCAGCCGCCGGACGGCCAGAACTACAACTTCTGGGGTACGACCGACAGCGCCGTGCAGAACGAGGCGACCGCAAGGTTCGCCGAGATTCGTGATGCGATGAACGCCACCGTCGACGCAGAAGAGCTCATCGTCCTCCTCAACGAGGCTGAGCAGATCCTGGCAGACGAGTTGGTCATCATCCCCCTCTACGCCCGTCTCGTGACGGCAGCGGTGTGGGAGGACGAGATCGGTAACTTCAAGCACAACCCGACGCAGGCGAGCCACACCTGGAACCTGGAGTACTGGTACCGCGCCGACGCATAGGCGCAACCACCGGCTCGAGAGCCGAATGAGACAAAGGGGGCCCCTCGGGGGCCCCCTTTGCGTTGCCGCCCGAACGCTGCGGTGCTCCCGAACGGGACGTGTTCGCGCGATCGTGAGTGGTGGGTCAGTTGGGCAGGTGTGTACGGTGGCAATGGGGTATAGTTCCTTCACCCTGAGCCGGAGGCACCAGCTTGCTCGCATACATCACCCGTCGGTTGGTGTACGGATTGGTCACCCTGCTTGCCCTGAGCATGATCGTCTTCGGGCTCCTGCAAGCGTCGGGTGGCGGTCCCCTCGACCGGCTGAAGCTCAACCCTCGGATGCAACCCTTCATCGCCCAGCTGACGGAGCTGTGGGGGCTCGACCAACCGGTGTGGAAGCAGTACACGACGTGGCTGCGCAACTACCTGACCGTCCAGGAATTCGAGTTCCAGAACGCGATCCCCCTGATCATGATCGCTGGTGCCGTCGTTGGGACGTTCGCCATCCTCCGGTACGTGACATCCCGGTGGAAGGCCGGATATCTCCTCGGGCTGTGGTCGGTCGCCGTGCTCATCGCGTTGAGCAACACGACGATCCGTTTCAACTGGGGCATCTCGTTCCAGGGCGCCGGAGATGTGTGGGACCTCGTGTTCTCGCGGATCGGGGCCACGTTCCGGCTCGGGCTGGCCGCGTTGGCCATCGCCCTGATCATCGGGATCCCCCTCGGTATCTACCAGGCGATCCGCCAGTACTCGTTCTTCGATCAGCTCGGCACACTCGGCGCGTTCCTCGCATTCTCCACACCCATCTTCATCATCGCCGTCGGACTCCAGATCATCTTCGCCCTGTACCTCGAGAAATGGACGGGAGTGAAGCTGTTCTACGTCGCAGGCATGAACGATCCGTCCTACCCGCTGATGTCCCCGATCGGGAAGCTCGCCGACACCCTCCAACACCTCGCTCTGCCGGCGATATCGATTGCCCTGATCTCGCTCGCGGTGTACTCGAGGTTCCAGAGGGCGTCGATGCTCGAGGTGCTCCACTCCGACTACCTGCGGACCGCCAAGGCGAAGGGCCTCCCGAGGCGCAAGGTGATCGGCAAGCACGCCCTGCGCAATGCGATGATCCCGATCGTGACGCTGGTGTCCCTCGACATCGCGTTCGTGATCGGCGGTGCGATCATCACGGAGTCGATCTTCGGATGGCCGGGCGTCGGACGCCTCTACATCAGCGCCATCGAAACGATCGACTATCCCGTCGTGATGGCCATCGTGATGGTGATCGGCATCCTCATCGTCATCATGAACCTCGTTGCTGACATCCTCTACGGCGTGATGGACCCGAGGGTCAGGTATGAGTGATTCGGGCGGAGAGATCACTCCCGATGACCCGAATGACCTGACCACTGGTAGTCCCGTTTCTGGGGTTGCGTTGGCGGAGGCTGAGGGCATTGCCGTCGAGCCAATCACCCAGTGGGACCTGTTCTCGACCCGGCTGAGGCGCCACAAGCTTGCCATGGCGTCCACGATCTTCCTCACCATCCTGGTGCTGGTCGTCCTGGTCGCACCGGCGATGCAATCGGCCGGATGGATCGACGACCCGACGAAGAGCCTCGTCGATGCGAATGGACGAATCCTCAGGAACATCGAGCCGAGGGGTTCGTCGGAGGGCGTGTTCACGAAGGTGATCGTGGTTGGGACCGAGACGCTGGTTGAGGCATCGCCGACAGCTCTGACCTTCGGTACGGATGACCTCGGTCGCTCGGTGTTCACACGCGTCATATTCGGTGGCAGGGCTTCCCTGATCGTCGGTCTCGTGGCAGGCCTGATCGTCGCATCGCTCGGCACGATCACCGGTTCACTCGCCGGCTACTACCCGGGTGGGGTCGACCAGTCGCTGATGCGGTTCACCGATCTCGTACTCGGCCTTCCTCTGCTGCCGGTAGCGATCGTCGTGGGCAGAATCCTCCCTGAGATCGGCTTCCTGCCGAACTGGTTGAAGTCCGGGCCGGTAGGCATCGCGTTGCTTCTCGGATTCCTGTCCTGGGGTGGCCTTGCCCGTATCGTGCGCGCCGAGTTCCTGTCGTTGCGGGAGAAGGAGTTCGTCGAGGCGGCCAGGGCGGCCGGTGCAGGCGATCAGCGAATCGTATTCCGGCACATCCTCCCGAATGCGATGTCTCCGATCATCGTCCAGACGACGCTCGTCATCGGCGCAGCGATCATCATCGAGGCCGCGCTGTCGTTCCTCGGCTTCGGCGTGCGTCCTCCGACCCCGACGTGGGGAGGCATGGTCGCCCAGGGTGGTCGTCAAGCCGTTCGCGGGTTCTGGTGGGAGATGGTGTTCGCGGGTTTCGCACTCGTGAGTACCGTCCTCGCCATCAACTTCCTGGGCGATGGTCTGCGCGACGCCCTCGACCCGACCCAGACCATCGAGCGAAAGTAGGCCCGGCGTGAGAGAACCGCTCCTCAGGGTGACTGACCTGCGCACCTACTTCTCGACCGAGGAGGGTGTGGTCCGTGCCGTCGACGGGATTTCGTTCGACGTCGCACCGGGCGAGCGTCGAGGGGTGGTGGGGGAGTCAGGATCAGGCAAGTCCGTCACGGCCATGTCCATCATGCGGCTCATCGAACCTCCTGCAGGGGACATCGTCACGGGCTCCATCGAGTTCCGGGGGACGAATCTCCTCGAACTCGGAGAGGACGAGATGCAGCAGGTCCGCGGCGCTCAGATCGCGATGATCTTCCAGGATCCGATGACGGCGCTCAACCCGGTGTACACCATCGGCGACCAGCTCATGGAGACGATCGTGCTCCATCAGGATGTCTCCAACAAGGACGCCCAGGAGATCGCGATCCAGGCGCTCGCCGACGTGCAGATTCCGAACGCTGCCCAGCGCCTCGACGACTACCCGCACCAGTTCTCGGGGGGCATGCGTCAGCGTGTGATGATTGCGATGGGCCTTTCATGCAATCCCGATCTCCTGATCGCCGACGAGCCGACGACGGCGCTCGATGTCACGACGCAGGCCCAGATCATGGACCTCATGCTCAACCTCGCAGCGGATCGCGACACCGCTGTCCTGCTCATCACCCACGATCTTGGCGTCGTCGCCGGCTTCTGCGACACCATTCAGGTGATGTACGCGGGCGGCATCGTCGAGTCGGGTACGGCGGACGAGATCTTCCACAATCCGCAGCATCCCTACACCTGGGGTCTCCTCGGATCGATGACGAGACTCGACCGCGCCCAGCAGGTGCGGCTTCATTCGATCGCCGGTGCTCCGCCATCGGTCATCAACCTGCCGATCGGGTGCAGGTTCCGGCCGCGATGCGAGTTCGCCGTGGAGATCTGCGGACGGGTTCTGCCTGCGCTACGGGACGTGAACGGAATCGCCGTGGCCTGCCACCGCGCAGAGGAACTGGACCTCAAGGCGCTGGACGTGCGGGGCGCGGCCCAGCGGGGACAGGAGGCAGCATCGTGAGCGATGCCGTCCAGGAGCGCCCTTTGGACGTATCCGAGTTGCCCAACGATGTCATCCTGCGTGTCAATCATCTCGTGAAGGAGTTCCCCATCACGAAAGGGGTCTTCTTCCGCAAGCAGATCGGGGCGGTCCAGGCCGTCACCGACATCTCGTTCGAGGTGAAGGCCGGTGAGACGCTCGGACTCGTCGGAGAGTCGGGATGTGGCAAGTCGACGACAGCGCGGGCTGTCATGCGGTTGCTCGAACCGACCTCCGGTGACGTGTGGTTCCGGTCGGCCACCGTTGGCGAGGTCGTCAACGTCGCCACAGCCGGAAAGGACAAGCTTCGCTCGATTCGTGAGGACATCCAGATCGTCTTCCAGGACCCGTACGCCTCCCTCAATCCGCGGCTCACCGTCGCATCGATCATCGCAGAACCGCTCACCGTCCACGACGAAGGAACGAAGCAGGAGCGCCTCGACAAGGTGAAGGATCTCTTGAAGGTCGTCGGGCTCCAACCGGAGCACGCGAACCGATACCCTCACGAGTTCTCCGGAGGTCAGCGGCAGCGGATCGGGATTGCGAGGGCCCTCGCCCTCAACCCCTCGTTCATCGTCCTCGACGAGCCGGTCTCGGCCCTCGACGTGTCGATCCAGGCCCAGGTGCTGAACCTCCTCGACGACCTCCAGAGGGACTTCGGTCTCACGTACCTGTTCATCGCCCACGACCTTTCGGTCGTGCGGCACATCTCGGATCGGGTGGCCGTCATGTACCTCGGCCGTATGGTCGAGATGGCCGACAGGGATGCCCTGTACGAGCGGCCCATGCATCCCTACACGCACGCGCTGTTGTCGGCCGTCCCGATTCCCGACCCGACCATCGAGGCGTCCCGCGTGCGGATCCTGCTCGAAGGCGACATCCCTTCACCTGCGAACCCACCGTCTGGGTGCCGCTTCCATACGCGTTGCCCGCTCGCCGTGAAGGGCAAGTGCGACGTGGATGAGCCACAGCTCGCCGAGCTCGAGCCGGGACACTGGGTGGCCTGCCACTTCCCCGAGGTCAAGCAAGTCGTGTGATCCACCGGCGCTCTTGTAGGCCAACAGTCATTGACCACCTGCCGGGTATACTCCCGTCGCCCACGTCGGAGTGGCGGAATTGGTAGACGCGCTAGGTTGAGGGCCTAGTAGGGGTATCCCCTGTGGAGGTTCGAGTCCTCTCTCCGACACCGAGCCACGCGAAGGTCTTGGCCGATCGGTACCCGTCCCGGGTGCCAAGTGCCTCCCAGGTCCCGAAAGATGCCCGCAGCCCCATGAGCCGCGGAAGATCAGGCTGGCGGCCTCTGCCGCATCACGATCGATTGTCCTGGTGAAGTGATGATCGAGGCCGGGGTGGTATCGAGGCTCGGCTCAGCCCACCCGAGGTACCATCGAGCGCAGACGCCAGCAGGGGAGCCACGATGCCTCGGATGTCAGCGACCGAGTTCCAGCGGGAGGCCGAGGACGACGCTTGGCGGGTACTCGATGGCGTCACCCAGGCCTGGTTCGAGGCATCCTCCCATGCGGCGGGTTCGGCTCTCGTCGAACGCATCGCAGGGTTTTCGGGGGCTTCCGGACTCACGGACTTCGACCTACGGGCTACCGGTGTACGGCTCCGCCTCACGGGACACGGTGAGCCGAAGGTCGGCCGGGCAGCGGTGATCTCGGCAGCGGCACTGGAGTTGGGCCTGACACCGGATCCGTCGGTCCTGCAGGTGGCAGGGTTGGCGGTCGACACCTCCGATCCGACACGCCTGATGCCGTTCTGGCGCACTGTCATGGCCTACCGGAAGGGCGACGAGGCTCGCTTGACCGATCCGCTGCGCCGCGATCCGGCGATCCTGTTCCATCACGACGACGACCCGCGGCCGCT
>CAZYGP010000127.1:0-6461 GCA_964647265.1 uncultured Acidimicrobiaceae bacterium
CCGTCTCGGAGCGGTACCGATGAAAGGTCGGATGTTCGAGGAAGCCCGTGCTGCGTACGAGTGACACGGGAATGCCCTCCTCCTCGGCCCCAGGCGCCCCGGCACCGAGGAGTTCGCAGAGCTCGGCAACGTCGTGCGCCGTCTTCGTCTCGTCGAGCGAGACTCCGACAGTCTTTGCATCGACCCGGCGGAGGTTCATCCGCCTCGACTCGGCAACCGCGATCACGTCGTCCGCATCGACGCCGCCTACCTGGATGGTGTCGAACCACGTGTCGTTCACGACGGTCACCCCACCACCGCGGAGGCGGGCAACGAGGTCGTTCGTCAAGAAGTGGACGTGCCGCGCGATGGCGGTGAGTCCCTCCGGACCGTGGTACACGGCATACATCCCGGCCATGACTGCGAGCAGGACCTGCGCCGTACAGATGTTCGACGTCGCCTTGTCACGTCGAATATGTTGCTCGCGTGTCTGGAGCGCCAACCGCAATGCCTGCCGCCCTGCCCGATCGACCGATACTCCGACGAGTCGACCTGGCAGCGATCGCCTGAATTCATCGCGCGTCGACATGAACCCTGCGTGGGGGCCCCCGAACATCATCGGGACGCCGAACCGCTGCGAGCTGCCAACGGCCACGTCGGCACCGAGCTCACCTGCAGGTGTGAGCATGGTCGATGCGAGGAGATCGGTCGCCACGGCGACGAGCGCACCTGCATCGTGGATGCGCTCGACGATGGGTGCAATGTCGAGAATGCGCCCCGAGCTGCCCGGATACTGGAGCAACACGCCGAAGACGGAGCCGGGATCCAGGTCGACCTCGGGATCCCCGACCACGATCTCGTAACCCAATGGGGTTCCGCGCGTGATGACGACGTCGATCGTCTGGGGATGGCAATCGGCATCGACGAAGAAGACGTCGCTCTCGCTCGCACCCACGCGCTTGAGGAGCGTCATGGCCTCGGCCGCCGCCGTGGCCTCGTCGAGCAGGGACGCGTTGGCGATCTCGAGGCCGGTGAGGTCAGCGATCACCGTCTGGAAGTTGAGGAGCGCCTCCAACCGGCCCTGCGCGATCTCGGGCTGGTACGGCGTGTACGCCGTGTACCAACCGGGGTTCTCGAGGATGTTGCGCTGGATCACCCCGGGTGTGATCGTCTGGTGATAGCCCATACCGATGAACGACCGATTCACGCGATTGCGATTTGCGCGCTCACGGAGCGCGGCGAGCGCCTCGGCTTCGCTGAGGGGACCTGGCACGTCCGGGAGCCGGTGGCTGTGGATCACCTCGGGGACGGCCCGGTCGATGAGATCGGCGAGATCCGACGCGCCCACCTCCACGAGCATCGCGGTCACATCGTCGCCCGAAGGTCCGACATGGCGGGTGACGAACGATCCGAGTCGGTCGGCGGATGTGGAATCTGGTTCAGGCATCGGGTTGCTCCTCGTGGCACGTCGTACTCCGTGCCCCGTCTGTCGCTCGACCTGAGAGATTCACCGCCGTGCGGCTTTCCCCTTCGGTGAGGGTCCGAACACCCTGCTTTCCAGATGCGCCTCGTTCGTGCGGTCCGTGTGCCTGAGAGATTCCCGGGGCGGTTGCTCCTTCGGCGTCGGTCGGCCGACTCTCCCGCACGACATCATCAGCATCCGGATGGTACCCGCTGGAGCCGCTCGAAGCTACGAGACGTCGCTGCCCACCACGACAGCGACCGAGAAGATGACGGCTGCAACGGCGAACAAGATTCCAATCAGGACTATGACGCCGTACACCTTGAAGATCGTCCTGAGGCTGTTCGTGGCCGCAATGGCTCTCGCCTCGTCACCTGCCATCGCTGCCGCCCGTGCGTCGTCGGCGGCCCGGTTGAGCAGGACACCCATCCAGATCGGGAGCCACGCGATGAGAAGCCCGACGATGCTGATCGCGAGCAGCACGCCGTAGATGATTCCGAGCGTGCCGACGAGCTTCATCCACCCCGCGGCGTCCTGAAGCGGTCGCATGACGTTGGACACGGCGGGGTTGTTGATCGTCGGTGGTTGGCTGAACGTCATGGTCCTCCCTCGCTTGGCCTCTCCACGGTACTGGACGCACGCGCAGGCGAAGGTCAGGGCACGGCTTCGGGAACCTCGATGGCACCGAAGCGGCGCTTGAACACGACATACGCGACGGCACCTGCAGGAATCGGAAGCCAGAACTGGAAGAGCCTGTAGGCGAGCGTGGCGAGCGTTGCGTCGGGCCCCGGGATCCCCGCGAGGGTGAGCATCGCGACGAGCCCCACTTCGACGAACCCGAGACCTCCCGGCGTGAGCGGGATCATGCCGAGCACGGCGGCGCCGGCGAACGCAAGCAGGACGAGCGAGACGCGGGGTTCGGCCCCAACGGCGAACAGCGCCAGAACGAGGACCAGGTAGTCGAGCATCCAGTTCGCCACCGCCGCCGCGAGGGCCCTCCGCCATCGTCGACCGAGGGACGCCCTCACGTCGTTGCGTTGCCTGAGGAAACCCTCGGCGGTCGGGTGCCAGTTGCGATGCAGGCGTTTCGCGAGCCATCCGACGACGTTCTCGATGAGGGTGCCAACGAGAAGAAGGGGCTTGTCGTACCTGACGAGGAGGAACACCACTGTGAACATCACGATGAACAAGGCAGTACCTGCAATCGCGACCGGCAGGAGCCCATTCGGAATCGGGGCCGACACCGCCGCGAGGAGGACGGCGATGCCCGGCAGCGAGAAGAGCACCAGGTTCGAGATGAACGACACTGATGCCAGGGCCGTCGCCGCCCTCGCCGGGGACACCCCCGAGACGGACAACATCTGGAAGTACGTTGCACCCGCGGCGACCACGCCTCCCGGGATGACTTTCGCCATTGCGTTCGAGACGAGTTGTGAGCTCGCCGCGATGTACCGAGAGATGCTCGGAACAGCGATGTGGGTCAGCTCCCACGCGGCCATGAACGCGCCGGTCATCGAAAGTCCCATGAGCAGGTACCACCACCAGTCGACGCTTGCGAGCTCTGGTGCCTCATCGAGGAAGTCCACGATCGTCGGTAGGAAGAAGTAGAGGCTCACGAGCGCGAACGCGAGGAAGGCCACCCTCAGGGCGATCGTCTTCCACAGCTGTGTGTTCCTCGGGCGAGCCGGTGCCGCGTCAGCCATCTGGTCGTACGCCCCCTGTTCCGCTGCAAGATACCGGAGACCGTTCCGCCAACGGTCGGGCGGTCAGGGCGGGGTCGGTGCCCTCGGGACCTCTCGGGCGGTGTCGATCTCGTTGCAGATCGCCCTCATCTCGTCGAGGTACGACCAGTAATCGACCTGGATCGTGTGCCGAGGCCGATCCTCGTACCGTTCAGAGAGCTCCTCACGGTCTCGGGCGATCGCCGCCTTCATGGTCGCAACCGTGGGGAGTGGTGCACCGTCGAGGAGGCGGCTGATCCACTTCGCCTGTTGCTCGGCGAGCGGGGGAAGGGCGCCGACGGGTTGGATGAGGCCGACGAAGAAGAGACCGGGATGGTCGACGCTCACGACGCGCCGATAGAGCTCGACCCGGTTGTCGACGACGTCGACGACACCCTCGAGGAATGGGAACGAGATCGTGTAGCCGGTGGCGAAGATGATGACGTCGCACTTCGTCGTCATGCCGTCGACGAACACCGCCTCGTGCTCTGTCGTACGTGAGAGCCCGCGACGGACCGCGACATGTCCATCCTTGACGAGCCTCAGGATGTCCTGATTGACGGTCGGGTGCTGGGAGAGGATCGGCACGGCCGGTGTCGGGAACCCATACGAGCCCTGTCGACCCCGGGCCAGGAACAGCAGGGTCCGGTACAGGGGTCGTTGAACGGCGAGCGGGAGCCGTGTGCTCGTTCGCGTGGACCATCGGTCGAGGGGACGACCGAAGAGGTACCGCGGCAGGACGTGCGCACCGCTGCGCGTGGACAGCGTGACGGACCGCGCATGCCACGAGAGCTCGGCGGCGAGGTCGACGGCTGTGTTCCCCGCGCCGACGACGACGACGTCCTTGCCGATGAAGGGTTCGGGGGTTCGGTATGCCTGTGCGTGCATGATGTGTCCTGCGAACGGACCCTCGGTCCCAGGCAGGTTCGGGTCCCAGTGGTGGCCGTTGGCGACGATGACCGCTCGATACGCCCTCGTCGTCTCCGCACCAGACGCCAGGTCGCGCACTGTGACCGACCATCGGTCCTCGAGACGGACCACGGAGGTGACCTCGTGACCGAAAGTGATCAGCGGCACCAGCCCGAACGCCCGGGCATATGTCTCGAGGTACGCGAGGACCTGGCTGTGGTGCAGGTACGTCGGCCACTGCCTCGGCATGGGTAGGTCCTCGAAGGCGAACCGCTCCTTCGAGGTGTCGATGTGGAGCGACGCGTACACCGGTGACCTGCCGTTGTCGTTGTCGTACCGCCACAGTCCGCCGATGGCGCTTCCCATCTCGTAGCAGTCGAACTCGATCGATCTGTCCGCCAGCGCCTTGATCGCGGTCAGCCCGGCAATGCCGGCGCCGACGACACAGACGGGGAGTTCTTCAGCCATCCGCGCATGATGGCACACGATGATTGTTCGTCAGGTATCCCAGCGGACCCACGCCCCGTGGGCATGTGCTGACGCGAGCACCTGTGTCGCGCCGCCGGGCCATCGGGTGACGCTGAGGATCGGCCCGTCACCGGTGTAGCCGCTGGGAGGTGGCTCGAACGAGACATGTGCAAGGGGGCGTCGACGAGTCGCGCGGCCTCCCGCCTCCTCGATCACCGACGCCACGTGTCCCTGCATCCCAGGAGGCAGGTACTGCCACATGACCGAGTGCTGGACGATGGTCATCACACCGGGTGGCGAATCGATCCGGAGGTGATGGTCGAGCCACGATTCCGCCGACGACCGGTCGACGCGAGGTGGATCGCCCGCAGCCAGGTCGAGCGCGGCAGCGGTACGCGCGAACCTCTCGGTCTGGTCGGCCCAGATGAACGACAGGAGCCTGAGGCGCTCCTCGGATCGGGTCACATCGATGGGTGAGAGGTCGCATCCCCTTCGTTCGACGAATGAGAACCCTCGGGTCGCCGGAGCGGGACCCGACCATGCAGAAGTGATGACGGCAGCGCTCGTGGGATCGCCCCACGTCCACGATCCCATCTCATACCGGTAACGGTCGAGGAGCAGGTTCAGTCCACCCGATGCACCGATGTCGAGCAACCGCACGTCTCGCTGATCCCAATCGAGCGCGTGCATCAGGCCGGGCAGCAGGACGGCACAGCGCCCGATTTCGTTGGTCTGGGGCGCCACCGCCAGGGCGTCGCGCAGGTAGCCGATGTGGGCGCGGATCACAACCAGGAAGTCCGTCCCGACGGTCGCCGGATCCGGTGACCCCCCGACCGACGGATAGTGGGCTTCGAGTTCGGGTGCGAGTCCCAGGAGGACGAGACGGTGGACCCCGCCCATGAGCCGCAGGGCCACGGCAGCACCCACGGGATCATCGGGGAATGCCTCCACCACGTCGGCAACCGCGCCACCGGCATCGAGGTCGTCGACCGCGACGGTCAGGAGGTCCCGATACAGTGGGGAGCCCAGCGCCTCGCACCAGCCAATCTGGAGTATGAACGCGTCTCGGATGCGGTCGCTCACTGGGAACCAGCGCAGGTCATGACGGATCGGCGGCAGGGGTCGCGAGCGGCGTCAGGAGATCACGCGTGTTGTTGGCGACCGTGTTCACGAGCGTCGAGACCGGGTACTGCTCCATGCGATCCGACGGGTACACGGCCATCAGCGCCTCGAGTGCATCGATGTCGTCATTGTCCGGATCGAGCCATGCATCCCAGTTCTCGGCAGGCACGAACACGGGCATCCTGTCGTGGATCGGTGCGATCAGGGAATTCGGCGTCCCCGTGAGGACCGTGGCGGTGAGGATGCGCTCGTCCGTTTCGGGGTTCCTCCACGACGACCAGAGTCCGGCAGCGGGGAGGGGCGATCCGTCGGCCGAGTGGATGAAGTGGGGCAGTTTCCCCTTGACCTTGCGCTCCCACTCGTAGAAGCCGTCCATGGGGATGATGCATCGGCGCCTCGCGAAGGACGCCCGGAACATCGGTGCGGAGGCAGCGGTCTCGGATCGGGCGTTGATGGCTCGATTCCCGATCCTGGTGTCCTTTGCCCACGCCGGCACGAGTCCCCATCGCAACGACGTCAGCACACGATCACCGCCATGGCGCGCAACCGCGTAGATGTGCTGGGTCGGTGCGACGTTGAAGTTCGCGGCGAGCGTCTCGGTTCGGATCACCTCGACGCCGAAGTGCTCCGCGTAGAACTCCGGCTTCTCCACCTGAACGAACCGGCCACACATGCGCTGAGCGTACTCCGTCACCGACCGGCCGACCGCCCCGCCAACCTTCGCGGTCAAGGGTCCTACCGTTACCGCCGATGAACGATCCCATGGTCCCCATCCCGTCTGCGGCGATCCAGTTCGCCAA
>CAZYGP010000128.1:0-6367 GCA_964647265.1 uncultured Acidimicrobiaceae bacterium
GTACGTCAGGTCGCGGAGCTCGGTGACCCGACCGTCGCCGCACTCGCTCCTCCACGTGCCGGAGCGGCCCATGGCCTCTCCGTTCTCCGCGATGACGTCCTCGACAGGGACCACAACACGACCCGGTTCGTCGTGTTGCACGTCGGTGATCCCGAGGTGAACGAGGACGACGACAAGACCACGATCGTCGTGACGGGCTCGCACACGCCAGGGTCGCTCGCGCTGATCCTGACCGAGCTGGGACTGCGTGGTGCGAACCTCACCCGCATCGAATCACGCCCCGCAGGCAACGCGTGGAACTATCGGTTCTTCATCGACCTCGTCCACGAACCCGGCCCTGCAGGCCTCAAGCACGTCCTCGACCCGCCTCCCGCCAATGCGGCCGAGGTCATCAACCTCGGTTCCTACAAGGCGGCCACGATCTGATCGCGGTGGTTCCGGTGTCACTCACCGTCGCAGGGGCGTGGTGAGGTACGCAAGAACCGGGAGTCCTGCTGGTACGGTTCCGCGCCAGGAGGCGACGTGGCAACGAGTACCGCCAGTTTCGGCGCGGGAAAACGCGAAGGGCATGATGCATCCGACTTCTATGCCAGGCGGATGACCCAGCGAAGCTCCGAGGGAGACCTGGGGTTGGTCGTCGACCCCCCGTCATCGATCATCGACCAGCTGTTCTGCCAGTCCTCCGAGTCGATGCACCAGATCCCCGACAACTGTGTCGCACTCATGGTCACATCGCCTCCCTATAACGTGGGGAAGGACTACGACGACGACCTCGATATCGATGAGTACCTCGGTCTGCTGCACCGCGTCTTCACGGAGACCTACCGCGTCATCGAACCCGGAGGCCGGGTCGCCGTCAACGTCGCGAACCTCGGGCGCAAGCCGTATCTCCCCATCAACCAGTACGTGGCGGGAGCGCTGACCGAGATCGGATTCGACCTGCGCGGCGAGATCATCTGGCAGAAGGCGAAGTCGGCGGGCGGTTCATGTGCATGGGGATCGTGGCGTTCGGCGAAGAACCCGACGCTTCGGGACCTGCACGAGTACATCATCGTCGCCTCGAAGGGCTCGTATGCCCGCCAGCGACAGGGTGAGGACACCATCGGCAAGGACATGTTCCTCGACGCCACCGTGTCGATCTGGGACATCCTCCCCGAGTCGGCCCGGCGCGTCGGCCACCCTGCGCCGTTTCCCGTCGAGCTGCCGAGGCGGCTCATCGAGCTGTACACATTCAGGGGTGATCTCGTCCTCGACCCGTTCCTCGGATCGGGTTCCACGGCCGTCGCGGCCGTCGAGTCAGGTCGGCACTTCGTCGGGTTCGACCTCTCACCGGAGTATCTCGAGATCGCGGAACGCCGTATCCACGAGGGCCGGATGGGAACCAGGGGCATCAACCTCTGAGGCCGTCCCTCGATGGGTCGCCCGAGGGGCGTGGATCAGACGATCTCACCCGTCGACGCGAGCTGATCGGCTTGGGCCGCATACTCCTGGTCCGGGCTCCTGAGGGATCGCAGCGCCAGGTATCCGATGGCGCCCGAAACGGCGGAACCGAGGAAGATGCCGAGCTTCGCCTCGTCCCCGAAGAGGCTTTCACGAAATGCGAGGTCGGTGATGAACAGGGACACGGTGAACCCGATGCCTGCGAGTGCGCCGAGGCCCGCAACGGTACGCATCGTCGTGCGTCGTGGCAGCGTTCCCACGTTGAGCTTCAAGCCGATCCATGTGGCGGCGGTGATGCCGATCGGCTTCCCGAGGGTGAGGCCGACGGCAACACCGAGGGCGACCGGGCTCGTCACGCTCTGGAAGAGGCTCTCCTCGCCGCCGACGAACCGCACTCCTGCGTTCGCGAGGGCGAACAACGGCACGATCACGAAGGAACTCCACGGGTGCAGCGTCTGTTCGAGCCGGTCGAGCGGGGACACCGAAGCATTGGCGACCTGTGCGAGCTCGATGGCGTCGCGATCCAGGCGTTCCGCTGCGTATGGTGATGCCCTGTTCCTGTCCCACCGGTCGAGTACCTGCTCGGCCTTGTGGCGGAACTCGTCATCGGTGTACCGGGGGCGCACGGGTGTCATGAGCCCAATGATCACGCCGGCGATCGTCGCGTGGACCCCTGATTCGAGGAACCCGTACCACACGACGATGCCGATGAGTACGTAGATGAAGATGTTCTGAATCCCGACGCGTCGTGCGGTGTAGATCGCCGCCAGTCCTGTCGCGGCGACCGCAAGTGCGACGAAGTCGAGCTTGGCGGTGTAGAACAGTGCAATCACCGCGATCGCACCGACGTCGTCGACGATCGCCAGGGCGAGGAGGAACAGCTTCGCGCCGATCGAGACCCTCGTACCGAGGAGGGCGACGACACCGACCGAGAACGCGATGTCGGTTGCCATGGGGATGCCCCAACCACCGATGGCGTCGGGCTCGCTGGTCGCCACGAAGGCCACGAAGATCAGGGCAGGGACCATCATGCCGCCGAGCGCTGCCATGATCGGGAGCGATGCCTTCCTCAACGAGTTGAGCTCTCCGACGACGAGTTCGCGCTTGATCTCGAGCCCGACGACGAAGAAGAAGATCGCCATCAGGCCGTCATTGATGAGGTGCTTGAACGTCTCGTCGATGTGGACGATCCAGCCGCTGATCACGATCCGGGAATCGAAGAGGTCGAAGTACGCGGCTGAGAACGGGGAGTTCGCCCACACGAGGGCAATCAGCGCCGCGACGAGCAGCACGATGCCACCCGCCGCCTCGATGCGGGTGAACTCGATGACCGGGCGGATGAAGCGGGCAGGGAGCACCCGCGAGGAGTTGAGCCACGTGTCGTGGATCTTCTCCTGAGGAGGAGGAGCCATAGGCGCGCAAGACTAGCGACGTCGGCTGTCGTCCCGGATCCCACACGCCGTACCATCGCCCCTCGGAGGAACCCCGTGGCAATCGACATCCTCAGGCTCGTTGCGGGTCTCATCGTCCTGATCGTGGCGGCTGACCGCCTCGTGATCTCCGCCGTGCGCGTGGCGAGGTTGCTCAACGTCTCTGTCGTGATCATCGGGGCTGTGATCGTCGGGTTCGGGACGAGCATTCCCGAGTTCGTGGTCTCGGGCATTGCGGCAAGCCAGGGAAACACCTCGCTCGCGATGAGCAACGTGGTCGCCTCGAACACGGTGAACGTCGGCGTCGTTCTGGGGCTGTCGGCGCTGTTGACCACGGTTTCGACGAGGCACCGCGTCATTCGCCGCGAGGGTCTCCTGATGTTCGTCAGCGTGGCCGTCCTCGCCCTGGTGCTGGCGGGTGGCTACGCAGGGCGCCTCGAGGGAGTCGCCCTCGTCGCCGGCATGGCGATGGCGTTGGGTTTGCTCATCCGGTGGTCCCGGGACGACCCCGAGGCCGTTGCGGAAGACCTCGAGGACATCGACGCTGCCACCAGCAGCGTTGCCGTCGAGGTCATCTACGGCGCCATCGCGCTCGCCGCGACGGTCATCGCAGGCCAGCAGCTGTTGCTCGGTGTCGAGGGCATCGGTACGGAACTCGGGTTGTCCCTGGTCTTCATGGGCATGATCACTGGCGTCGGCACGAGTCTTCCTGAGCTCTCGGCCGCGCTCGCCGGTGCGCGACGCGGCCACTCGGATCTCGTCCTCGGCAACGTGCTTGGCTCGAACGTCTTCAACTCACTCGGCGTCGCAGGCGTGGCGGCCATCGTCGGACCGGGCATACTGGTCGGCGTGTCGTGGATCCTGATCGGGCTGATGCTCACCGTTGCGGCGATCGCCGGAGTCTTCGCGTTCACCGGTCAGGTGATCACACGGATCGAGGGGTTGGTTCTGATCGGCCTGTTCGTCCTCTATGTCTTCGCATCGCTATGACACCCTCGAATCAGGCCGTCATCGCCGCACTCCGTCAACTCGTTGCGCTCACCCAGCTCGAGGATGGCCAGAGCCAGTCCTTCCGGACCAGGGCATACGAGAAGGCGATCGATGCAATTGCCATGCGCAGCGATGCCGTTGCGGGCCTCAGCCTCGCGCAGTTCACGGCGATCGACGGAATCGGTGACTCGACCGCCCGCAAGATCATCGAGTTCCGAGAGAACGGGTCGATCGCCAAGGTCGAGCGGCTCAAGGATCGTTTCCCCGTCTCGATGCTCGAGCTCATGCGCATCCCGGGTCTCGGACCGAAGACCGTCCTCGCCCTGCAGGCGAACCTCGGCGTGACCGACGTCGAAGGTCTTCGGCATGCCATCGAGACAGAGCAGCTGCGCACCCTACCCGGGCTCGGTACGAGGTCCGAAGCGAAGATCGCTGAAGCGATCGAGCTGCTCGGGATCCACTCGAACGAGGTGCGTACGCCCATCTTCGATGCGATGCAGGTCGCCCGACGGGTCATCGCGGACCTGGAGGCCCTGGACCTGTGCTCGGACATCGGGTACGCAGGGAGCCTTCGCAGGCTCGAGGAGACGATCGGGGACATCGACATCCTCGCCGTGTCCGGTGAAGCACAAGCGGTGTTGGACGCATTCGTGGCCCTCCCCGGAGTCACGACCGTCATGGGCGCTGGTTCGACGAAAGCATCGGTGGTCATGGATGAGGTGATTCAGGTCGACCTGAGGGTGGTTGACAAGGGGTCGTTCGGCGCAGCCCTCGTCTACTTCACGGGATCGAAGTCCCACAACATCCAATTGCGCCAGCGTGCGATGGAGCGCGGGTGGACGCTGAACGAGTACGCCCTCTCGGTCGTCGAGGACGACACGGTGATCGCGGCCGCAACGGAGGAGGAGATCTACTCGGCGCTCGACCTGCCGTGGATCACGCCGGAGGTGCGGGAGGGAGCGGGGGAGATTTCGGCCGCGGTGAGCGGGACGCTCCCTGCACCGCTCGGGATCGCGGACCTCCGCGGCGACCTCCACGTCCACACGACGTGGTCCGGCGATGGACGCTCGACCATGGGCGACATGCTCGATGCCGTCGCAGCGAGCGGCATGGAGTACGTCGCGTTGACGGACCACGCCGAGGACCTCAGGATGAACGGCCTGTCGAGGGAGCAGGTTCTCGAGGAGCTCGAGGAGATCAGACGCCATCGGGACCGGCTGCCCGGTCTCACGATCCTCCACGGTGCGGAGCTCAATATCGGGCCGAACGGGTCGATCGACTACGACCCGGATTTCCTCGAGACGTTCGAGTTCGGCGTCGCCTCGATCCACTCCCACTTCGACCTCTCGCAGGCAGAACAGACCGACCGGCTGCTCGCCGCCATCGCGAACCCTGCGGTGAACGTCATCGGCCACCCATCCGGACGCAAGATCGGGCGGCGTCCGGGTGCCGTGTTCGATGCCGACGCAGTGTTCGAAGCAGCCGCTGAGACCGGCACGGCAATCGAGATCAACAGCCACCTCCACCGGCTGGACCTCTCAGCGTCCCTCATACGATCGGCCCTGGGTCACAGCCGACTCATGTTCGCCGTGTCGACGGACGCACACCACGTGTCCGAGCTCGGCAACATCCGATTCGGTGTTGCACAGGCGAGGAAGGGTTGGGTGCCGAAGGAGCGGGTCGTGAACTCCTTAACGATGGCTGAATTCAGGGCCCTTGTGTCGGCAAAGCGTGAACGCTGAGCCCCGCATCGGGTTCAATACACCCATGGACGACGCACTGCTCCTGGAAGCGGCACGACGACGGTCCGGGTGGGCGGGCGTCGCGGGCGTCGGCGTCGGCCTCGGCCTCACCGAGCTGTTCGCGGGACTGTGGGTGTCGGTGCCGTCGGCGATCTCGTCGATCGGGTCGTTGGTGATCGACATATCACCGTCGTGGCTCAAGAACTTCGCGATCTCCGCGTTCGGGACCGCGGACAAGGCGGTGCTCGCCATCGGCATCGTGGTGGTGTCCCTGCTCATTGGCTGGTTCGTGGGAAAGGCCTCGGCCACGAATCCGGCGCCGATGGTCGTCGCGTTCTCGATCGCGGGGGCCGTGGGGATCGCAGCCCAGCTCGCCGATCCGAACTCGTCGACGGCTCCGGTGATCGCATCCACGCTGATCGCAATGGGAGCAGGGCTGTTCACCTGGTACGGCATCGTTCATTGGACGAGCCCGACGTCATCGGACGTCGTCGACGATGTCCCATACGACATGGGGCGTCGGAGGCTGATGGTCGCCCTCGCCGGTGCAGCGACCGTGTCGGTCGTCACGATCGCCGTCGGACGGTCCCGGCTCCGATCACGCGCAGAGGCACAACGTGCCGCCGTCCTGCTGCCCGAGCCCGTCGAGCGTCAGGCCGAGCCGCGACCGGAGAACGACTTCGACCTGATGGGCCTCACACCCATCGTGATATCGAATGCAACGTTCTACCGGATCGACACAGCCCTGGTCGTACCGAGCGTCGA
>CAZYGP010000129.1:0-6330 GCA_964647265.1 uncultured Acidimicrobiaceae bacterium
GATTCGAGCCCTTCGGGTGGCATGCGAACATGGTGAGCTTCGGACCGTCCCCGTCGTACGTGATCCACATCGCCGTCGGATCGACGATGAACGACTCCTCGACGCGATACATCACGTCGAAACCGCTCCCATCCCTCACGAACACGAGGTCCCCGGGCCCGAGCTGATCCAGGTCGTGGAAGGGCTGGCTGTGGGTCGTGCGGTGCCCTGCGAGGACCACATTGCCATCGCCTCCTGCAACCGACGTTCCGGCCCAGTGCGCGACACCGCGATCGATCACCGAAGGCGCAACACCTGACCGGATGACCTCATCGACCCCGATCGACGGGATGCGGAGATTGCCGACGGCAGCTCCGCTCTCCTGGGATCGGTGGAAAACGGGCTGGCGCGCGGGATCGGGGAGGAGTCCGTCGTACGGTGAGGCGGACTGCACGGACGACGCGGACATGCCGATCACGGCGCCGACGATGGCGATGAAACGGGTCCAAGTGCTCAACAGTCTCATTCTGGTACCCATCGGCACGTCCGCCGATGTGCTGGAATGGGAATCCGCTCCCCAACGAGATCTCGGAGGCACGCCGAATGACCATCACGTACGACGGACCGACGCTCGCCAAGGTGGTGTTTCCGAGGACCAGGATCGCCACGATCACACTGATGATCGGCTTCGCCCTCCTGACCGCGGCAGCGGCACAGATCCGGTTCCCCGTGCCCGGCACGCCGGTCCCGATCACGGGACAGACCTTTGCGGTGCTGCTCGCAGGCGCCGCCCTCGGTTCGTGGGCAGGGGCGGGCAGCCAGGCGATCTACTGGGTGCTCGGGGCAATCGGGCTCCCCTTCTACACGGAGGCCTCCGGTGGATGGGAGGCGGCGACAGGGGCGACCGCCGGGTATCTGGTCGGGTTCATCGTCGCGGCGTGGGTGGTCGGTGCATTGGCCGAGCGTGGCCAGGACAGGAACGTGTGGTCGGCGATCCCTGCGTTCCTGGCGGGAAACGCTGTGATCTACGCCTTCGGTGTCACGTGGCTGCTCGTCAGCGTCGACGCCTTCACGACCATCGGGGAAGCGCTGGCCGCCGGATTCACACCCTTCGTGATCGGCGACATGATCAAGATCCTCACGGCCGGTCTGCTGCTACCGCTGGCATGGCGACTGACCGATTCTGCGAGGAGATGACGCGCCGATGGACCGCAGGGAACGCATCGAACACGCGATCGCGAACGACCCGTACGCCGCGAGCCAGGGCTTCACCCTCGGTGCCGTCACGGACGAGACAGTGACCGTTTCCATGACGGTGCGCGGCGATCAGGTCAACTTCCTCGGTGGCACCCATGGAGGCGTGATCCACTCACTCGCCGACTGCGCATTCTCACTCGCTTCGAACGCCTATCCGGAGGACGCCGTGGCGATCGACACGCACCTCGCCATAACGGCGGCGTCGGATGTCGGTGAGGTGCTCACCGCGACCGCTCGCGAGCAGACCCGGGGGCGCACGCTCGCGACCTATCGGGTGGACGTCACGCGGAGCGACGGACGCACCGTTGGGCTGTTCACGGGTACGGTGTTCCTGATCCGCGGTTCCGACACCAAATGACCGCGCCTAGGCGTTGAGCTCCTCGCCCAGATAGGCCTTCACGACGCGTGGATCCCTCTGGATCTGTTCGGGTGTCCCCATCGCGATGACCTCACCGAAGTCCAGGACGAGCACGCGGTCCGCGATGTCCATGACGAGGCCCATGTCGTGCTCGACGAGGATCATGCCGATGCCGAGTTCCTCACGGATGTCGAGGATGAAACGGGCCATGTCCTCGGTCTCCTCGAGGTTCATGCCTGCCACCGGTTCATCGAGGAGGAGGAGCTCCGGCGCCATGGCGAGTGCCCTTCCGAGTTCGACGCGCTTCTGGATCCCGTAGGGCAGCATGCCCACCGGGTAGAAGCGCCATGCCTCGATCTCGAGGAGATCGATGATGTCCTCGACGTACGCTCGGTTCGCGACCTCCTCGCGCTTCGCCCGACCCCACCACAGTGCACCCTCGAGCCAACCGACCTCCGTCCGAACGTGACGGCCGAGGGCGATGTTCTCGATGACGGTCATGTGGGCGAACAGCTCGATGTTCTGGAACGTCCTGGCGACCCCGAGCGCCGCCACCTTGTCGGGTCGCATCCCGAGGACCGACTCCCCGCGCCAGAGGATGTCCCCCTGCTGGGGTCGGTACACGCCGTTGAGGCAGTTGAACGTGGATGTCTTGCCAGCTCCGTTCGGCCCGATGACTGCGAAGAGCTCGTCCTCCTCGACAGTGAAGCTGACATCCGTGAGTGCCTTGACGCCCTTGAACGCGAGGTCGACATTGCGGAACTCGACGAGGGGGACGCTCATGACAACCACCTCTTCCGTCGCTTGTAATGCTTCACGTCACGGAACGACCTTCGCTCACCGCCGTCGGAGTGCAGTCCGAGGTAGAACTCCTGGACGTCCTCGTCCGAGAGCAGCTTCTTCGGGTCGCCGTCCATGACGACCTTGCCGGTCTCCATGATGTAGCCGTAGTCGGCGATCGACAACGCCATGTTCGCGTTCTGCTCGATGAGGAGAACCGACGTTCCACGCCTGTTGATGTCGACGATGATGTCGCGGATCTGCGCGACGAGCATCGGGGCCAGTCCCAGCGAAGGTTCGTCGAGGATCAGGAGCGTCGGATTCGCCATCAGGGCGCGACCGATCGCGAGCATCTGTTGCTCCCCGCCCGAGAGGTACCCCGCCGTGTCCTTGCGACGGTTCGCGAGGACAGGGAACATCTCCATCACCATCTCATGGTTCGCCTTCACGCTCGACGAGTCACGGTTGGTCGTTGCCCCTGTGCGGAGGTTGTCCTCGACGGACATCTCGGCGAACACACGCCGACCCTCCATGACCTGTGCGATACCTGCGCGCACGATCGCAGACGCGTCCTTGCCGCCGATGTCCTCACCGTCGTAGGTGATCGACCCCTTCGTGATGTCGCCCTCGTGGACGCCGAGGAGCCCGGTGATTGCACGCAGCGTCGTCGTCTTGCCTGCTCCGTTTGCACCGAGCAGCGCCACGATCTTGCCGTCCTTCACCTCGAGGGAGAGGCCGCGCAGCACGAGGACCACGTCGTTGTAGACCACTTCAAGGTTGGCTACCTCAAGCATGCGAGTGGTTCACCTCCGTCGTGGGTCGGGAGGGGGTGTGGCGGCTGCCACACCCCCTCTGTCATCGCGTTTCCTACAGCTCGAAGCAGGGTGCCGTGAACTCGAACCCTGCTGCAGCATCTCCCACGAAGAAATCCTTCTCGAGGAGGGATCCCGTGGTTGCACCAGCCTGCGACAGCGTCTGGTTCGCGCCGCCTGCTGCCGTGTACGTGGCGAGATCCGGGTTGAACACGGCGAGCTCGCGCATCACGTAGTCGTTCGGAGCTCCTGCGTAGCCCTGGTTCGGGGCCGTCCCTCCGAAATCGACGCCTTCCACCGTTGCCGCTGCCGCAACGACGCCGGCACGGGTCAGATCACCGCTGGCGATGGCTGCCTCGAGGACCGCACGCATGGTGATCGATTCGTTCCAACCCGTGATGAACGCGTCGCTCGGGCGACGATCCGGGAACGCCTCGGCCATGGCGGCCATCATCTCGTTGTTGCCCGGCGTGTCGGTTCCCCAGCCCACGTTGTACCCGGACTGGTAGAACACTGCGTCGTAGAGCGGACCCGCAGCCGAGTCGAGCAGACGGAAGTCGTACGTCGGGACCGATCCCGTGAACATCCCCGTGTACCCCGACTGCACCGAGCCTGCGAGGATCTCCGCCCCGATCGACGGGTTCGTCGTCAGGAACGTCCAGTCGGCACCAGAGCCGACGATTCCCTGGATGACGGCCGTCTGGTCCTGGCCCGGGATCACGGCGGCTTCACCGTCGTACACGATCTCCATGCCATAGAAGTCGGCTGCGAGCTTCACGCCTGCTGCCGCATCCTGCCCGTAGTCACCGGGGAAGGTCGCCAGTGCGATCGTCTGCCCGCCCTGCTCCTGGATGAAGTGGACGAGGTTCATCGACTCGATGCAGTAGTTGGTGTTCTGCTCGAGTGCCACGCCCTGGTCGAACTCGGGGATACCCCAGCCCGAGTACCAGCTCAGCGGGATGAACAGCATGTCGTCGGCGATCGCATCGGGGAGCATCGTGACGCTCGTGGGCGAACCGGTCGACTGGCTGATCGCGACGACCTCGTTGCGGAGGACCTCGTACTTCTCCATGTGCTGCTCGACGTTGTAGGCCGTGTCCTCGATGACGAGCTCGACGGTCCAGCCGTCGGCGAGGCCACCTGCATCATTGACCGTGTCCCAGTACACCTTCTGCGCGTCGGTGATGTCATTCACCAGTGCGGCGAACAGTCCGGTGAGGTCGGCGAGCAAGCCGAGCTTGATCACCTTGCTCTCCGCATCCACACCGATGTCGGTGAGGATCTCAGCTGGCGCCTCCCCTTCCGTGGTTGTCGTGGTCTCCTCGGGTGCGGCTGTCGTCGTCGTCGTGTCGCCGGGTGCGGCTGTCGTCGTCGTCGTGTCGTCGCTCTCCGAGCTGCACGCAGCGGCGACCAGCGCCATTGCGAGCACGAGAACGAGCAAGCTCAGTCCCCTTCTCATCTGGTATCTCCTTGTCACTTTCTTCCTCTCCCTTTTCCTTCCGGGCGTCGACATGTGCCGCGCCCCGAATGGATCTCGATCAGTATGTGAACGGCCAGCCCCTCCAGTAGTTCCGCACGCGTATCCAGATGCCGAAGAGCCCGAGCGGCTCGGCAATGAGGAACACGACGATGAGGACGCCGAACAGGACGACGTTGAACTGGAAGATGCTGAGCCCCGGTCCGGCAGCCTCGAGGGAGATGATCCCGATCACGTCGTCCGGCCCCGATCGGATGATGAGGTTGCCGAGCCACGAGAACGGTCCCCCGTCCTCGGCCTGGGCCGCGAGCCAACGAGTGGTGTTCTCGACGAGCCTCGGTGAGAGGAGCACGAAGAACGACCCCATGAGCGTTCCCGCGACGGTACCAGCACCACCGATGAGGATGATGGCGACGAACTCCACCGACAGGAGGAGGTCCCAGGTCTCCGGTATGAGCTGACCGACGACGGAGCCGAGGAGGGCACCAGCGAGTCCCGCGTAGAACGACGAGATCGCGAACGCCTGGGTCTTGCCCCTCACCTCGTTGACGCCCATGACTTCCGCGGCGATGTCACGGTCGCGGATCGCAGCCCACGAACGACCCACCCTGGTGCGCATGATGTTCTTCGACAACAGGGCGAACACCGTCATGACCACGAGGAGGAAGAAGTAGGTCTTGACCTCGGCCGACATCTCTTCGACCTGGACCCACGGCAGGAGGTTCACCGGACGCAGGAACCACCACAGGGGGCCGTCCTGCGCGAACGAGATCAGGGGATCCATGTCCTTCCACAGGGCCAGCTCGAGCGGCGGCCACCGTCTCCCGATGCCGGGAGTGCCCGTGATCGAGTTGAGGTTCCGGAAGAGATGCTGGCCAATGAAGACGAGGCCGAGCGTTGCGAACGCAAGGTAGAGCCCCCTTATCCTGACGCCGAGTGGGGCGACGGCGATGCCGATAACGGCTGCGACGACGCCTGCTGCGGGAAGCCAGATCCACATCGGGAGGCCGAAGCCCCACGTCGTGTTCCCTGACTCGCCACCGAGCAGCACTGCCGTGTAGGCGCCGACGGCAAGGAAGAAGGCGTGGCCGAGGGACACCTGTCCGGCCACACCTGTGAGGAGGTTCAGGCCGAGTGCGCCGATCGCGAAGATCAGGGTCCGGTTGATGAGGATCAGCCACCCGCTGTCCCCGAGGTAGCCGAAGAACGGGAGGGCGGCGAGGGGCGCCAGGATGGCGATGACGGCCACCAGGGCCATCGTGATGCGCTTGGTCGTCGACGGGAACAGCGCCATCTCCGACTGGTACGACGTGAAGAGATTCGGTCGGCCTCTCATACGCGGCGGATCTCCTCTGTGCCGAAGAGCCCGTATGGCCTCACGAGCAGGATCACCATCATGAGGAGCCACGGAACGATGCCGGAGAACCCGATGCCGAGCCACGAGACGCTCCCGAGATAGACCCCGGCGAACACCTCGGCTATCCCGACGAGCAGCCCCGCGACGATCGCTCCGGCGATCGAATCGAGGCCGCCGATGATGACGACGGGGAACGCTCGAAAGGCGATGAAGGCAGTGAGCGGACTGACGCCAGCAGCCCGAGGTGCGACCGATGAGAAGATGCCTCCGACCGCCGCGAGCGCGGCTCCGATCGCCCACGCGATTGCGA
>CAZYGP010000130.1:0-6313 GCA_964647265.1 uncultured Acidimicrobiaceae bacterium
GCGCTCTTGAAGGAAGTGTCCGGCTGGGCGAACGTCCAGGCGCGCGTGATGCTGGCCCACACGAGCCTGCTGCTGGGGGATCGGCTCGGGGCGGAGACCGTGCTGCGCGAGGCGCGCGATTTCCTCGCCCGTCAACCGGACGCCACGAGGGCCATCGGGCAGGTCGGTAAGCTCGACGAGCTCGTCCGTCATCTACGTAGTCACACGGCAATCGGGTCGTCGGCCCTCACGACGGCCGAGCTGCGTGTCCTGCAGTACCTCCCCACCAACCTGTCGCTCGCAGAGATCGGCGACCGGCTCTTCGTGTCCCGATACACCGTCAAGACGCACTGCGAGTCGATCTACCGCAAGCTCAACGTCAGCTCGCGCTCCAAGGCCGTGGATGCCGCACGGAGCATCGGTCTACTGGGCAACGGCCCGACGTCGCATGGCGCGTGAGGAATCCCCAGACCGTCAACCTGGTTCCACGCCCGTGGCTCGCCGCCGTTGGCGCGCACGCTGCTGCACCGTCAACGTCGCCGTGCTGGCCATGATCAGCGTGACGACGTTGACGAGCAGTACGCCGAGCGCGCCCCACATCGGGTCGTCGCGGCCCATTGCCATAGCCGCACCAACGTAGGCCGCAGCGGGGATCGTCGTCACCGAGATCGCCACTCCGACCGCGGCGCCGCTCGGTCGCTCGAACGCCACCATCCCTGCGACGCCGGCGACCGCGGCCACCATCATGCTCCCCGGACCGATCTCGGTCAGCGCCTCGCCTATCACGGTGTCCGCGAGTCGGAGGTCATCCGGCAACCTCCCGAACAGCCTGAGCAATACCGTTGCGACGAACGCCCCCAGGGCGCCGGTCGCGAGACCGATCAGCAACGCCCCGATGGCGCGTCGCGTGAGCTGCCAGCGGCGCTCGACGATCCCGATGGCGCTTGCCGAGATGGGGAGGAGGTCGGGGCTGATCGCCATCGCGCCGACGAGCAGCACCGACGACGCGGTGAGCACACCGATGCCGGCGATGATCCCTGCTGAGATCATGAACAGCAGGTACCTCGCGGCCAGCTTGGCGTTCTCGTCTGCCCGACCTACGACCTCGGCCCAGACCTGGACGTCGGACTCCTCGGACCTCGTCCGGCGGTCCCAGCCGAGCGGCTGGAACCCGGGCACGCGCCACAGCGTCAGGTCGTCGGATTCGATCCCGAGATCGGCCAGCCGTTCGATCGTCTCGTCGGCGGAAACGGCCTTGACCTCGGCCGACAGCGATACGAGCCCGTCAGTAGTCGTCGCTCCGATCACAACGTGACGGACACCCGGCTGCGCGGCGAGGGTCGCCCGGGCCTGGTCCACGATCTCCGGCGCGATGAAGGAGTCCAACCGCAGCATGCCTCACCCCTCCACGGCATCGAACGCACTCGGCGCGGCCGTAGCTGGCGGCGCTGAGTCACCGCTTGGGCGGTAGGTCATCTCGACCTCGCAGTGTCCTTGGTCACCCTGAGAGTGTCTCCCGACCGGGAACCGCCGCCATCCCCCAGATCAGCCGATCTCGTGGCCCTGCTGGGCAGAACCGGCCCATATGGCGGATGCCGAGTGCCGATCCGTTCCGTACGGTCGGATGGTCGGCAACTGCTGGTGCGGCATGTCGGGTCGAACGGAGGGAATCGTGGTGAGCGAGTTCAACGAGCTGACCGAGTTGGCTTACGACGGCAGCACGAGGCCGCTGACCACGACTCCGGTCGTCGGGACCCCCGTCGGACCGTACGCCGAGGTGCTCGAGCCCGGTGCCGAGTCGGTGGCGACCGACGAGATTCGTGTGACCATCCTCGGCAGCGGGGACCCGTTCGTCAAGAAGAGCCAAGCGTCGGCGTCGTTGCTCATCGAGGTCGGCAACCTCGAGCAGGATCTCTTCTTCTTCGACCTCGGATCGGGTTCGCTGGCCAACTTCAACGGGCTCGGACTGCCGGTGACGGCGACGACGAAGGTCTTCCTCTCCCATCTGCACGCCGGCCACGTTGGCGACATGCCGACGCTGCTGTGGAGCCTCGCCAAGGCCGGTCGCCGTGATCCGGTGGAGGTTTGGGGACCGGCGTGCGAGCACGAGCGATTCGGCACCAGGGCATACGCCCGCCACCTCGAGATGGCGCACGCGTGGGACATGGAGTCGCTGTGCGGCAACCCCGGTCAGTCCGGAGCCCGAATGAGTACCACCGAGGTGCCGTACGACCGGCCCGAGGTCGTGTATCAGCGCAACGGTGTGACGATCACCTCGTTCCCGGTGATCCACATCCTCAACGGCGCCGTCGGTTACCGGCTCGACTATGCGGGTCGCAGTGTCGTCTTCTCCGGTGACACCCGCCCCTGCCGTCACGTGGTGGAGGCATGCGACGGCGCCGACGTGTTGATCCACGAGACCTTTCCGACGGCGCTGGTCCTGTCGCAGAAGGCAGGCATGCCGTTGCCCGTGGCCGAGATGATCGTGAATGGGGCACACACGAGCCCCTCAGCGGTAGGTATGGTGTTCGAACGGGCCGGCGCGCGAATGTCTGCGATGTGGCACCTCGTGGTCGACCACGAGACGGTCGGTCCCGTGTTCGAGGAGATGCGGACGAGTTACGACGGCCCCGCCGTGATAAGTCAGGATCTGACGGTGTTCAACGTCACCAAGGACTCTATCGTCGTTCGCCAGCGCACGATCGACCCGTACCGCTGGCCGGTCGTCGGTCCAACACTCGAGTCGGGACCGCCGATGTCGGAGCCACTGGCGCCACCGGCGTGGTGGGCCGACGCCCTGATCACGGAGTGAGCATGGGGGAGGGATTGACATGAGCGTGGCCCAGGACGAGCACGTCACACGGTTACGCCTCCCTCGGCTCGGTGCCGTGCTCCTACCCGGCGGGCGCACCCCGCTGCTCACCGAGATCTTCGCGGGCATCAGCCTCGCGGCGCTGGCGTTGCCGTTGAACATCGGCTACGCCGAATCGGCCGGCCTTCCGGTGATCGTCGGCATCAACGCGGCGATCCTGCCCGCGATCGCGTTCGCCCTCTTCTCGGGCTCACGCAACCTCGTCACGGGACCGGACGCGACGATCGCCGCACTGCTGGCCGCTGTCATCCCGTCGCTTGCCGCGGAGTCCGGTGCGCTGCCTGAGGAGCTCGCTCTCGGTGTGGCGATGCTCACCGGTGCGATGCTCATCGTGCTGTGGCTGGTTCGGGCCGGATCGATGGTTCGGTTCATCTCGAAATCGGTGCTGGTCGGGTTCCTGGCGGGTCTCGGCATCGAGATCCTGACGTCGCAGGTCGAGAAGATCATGAACATCTCGGTTGACACCGGTGAGTGGCTCACCGACGTCGCCGAAATCGTGACGAGCATCCCCCAAGCCTCGCTTGCGAGCGTGGCCGTGGGCGTTTCGACGATCGTGATCCTCAGGCTGACCAAGCGCTACACGCCGAAACTGCCGGGTCCTCTGATCGCGCTCGTGCTCGTGGGAGGCGCGGTGTACCTCTTCGAACCCGCTGGTGTCTCGGTCCTCGGTGAGATCCCGTCGGGCCTCCCCGACCTGTCCTTCCCGACGCTCGACTTCTGGACGTGGGTCGATCTGTTCGGCACGGCGTTGGCGATCGCCGTGCTCACCATCGCCGAGGGCCTCCTCGTCGCCAGCGCGGCTGCCCGTCGCCACGACGACGAGCTCGAATTGAACGGGGAGTTGGCGTCGATGGGAATCGCGAATATCGCCGCGGCCGTCACCTCGGGTATGCCGATCGGTGCGAGCGCGTCGCGCAGCGCAGCAACCGAGGCGGCAGGGAGCCGTTCGCAGACGCCGTCACTCGTGAGCGCGGTGATCGTCATGCTGGTCGCCCTGTACTTCACCGACCTGGTGGCCGAGATCCCGTCGGCGGCGCTCGCCGGTCTGGTGGCAAACGCTGTGGTATCGGTGGTCGACGTGCGAGCCTTCCGTGAGTTCGCCCGCGTGCGTCGCAGCGAGTTCCTCATCGCGCTCGGATGCACGGCGGGCGTGCTCGTGCTCGGCCCGATCGGCGGTCTGGTGCTCGCGATGCTTGCGACGATGGTCGACATGGTGCGGCGCATCGCCGGGTCGCCCTGGGTGACGTTGGAGCCGCCCGACGGCGACTGGGAGATGGAACGGTTCGCCGCCGTGGCCCGGCCCGACACACCACCCGCAGAGCTCGAAGGCGTCAGCTTCGTCCGCCTCACCGGCCCGCTCTTCTTCGCCAACGCCGACACGCTGCGCGACCGTGTTGAGAGCGCCGCGTCCGGGACGGTCCGCTGGGTGCTGCTCGACTTCGAGTCCGTCACCGACATCGACCCGACCGCAAGCGAGGCGCTCGCCGACTCGGTTGCCCTGCTGCATGAGCGCGGCCAGGTACTCGGCATCGCCCGAGCGTCCCAGGCCGTGACGCAGCTGCTCGATCTCTACGGCATCACGGCAAGCATCGGTGAGGATCACCTCTACCCGAGCAACCGGGTCGCGCTCGCGACGTTCCTCGGTGCTGAACAATCGGAGCCGGATCGCTGAGTCGCTGCAGACGCCCCGCGGCCGGGGCCGAACGGCAGCGTCCACCCGTACAGCACGGAACCGACTCTCCGAGTGGTGGCGACGTCACTTGAGGGGCGGCGCCAGGCCCGAACACCTCGCGCGACATCCGCCAGATCGGCCGACGCTCCGCGTGCGAGGGCGGCGTACATTCGAATCCGAGGGCGGTACTCCATCCGTCCGTGAACGAGGAGGACGCACACCATGTTCCGACGCAGAAGGCCCTTGAGGAACGCCGCGATCGTCGGTGGAGTCGCCGCGGTCGCGCACCACGCGGGCACGAAGTCTTCCCAGCAGCAGGCTGCCGAGGACGAGCAGAACCGACAGATCGCGGAGCTCCAGGTACAGCAATCCCAGCCGCAGGACGCAGCACCCCCGCAGTACGCGGCGCCAGTCGCTCCACCCATCACGACCAGCGTGGTTGACCAGCTCATCAACCTCAAGCAGCTCCTCGACTCCGGCGTGCTCTCGCAGGCGGAGTTCGATGCACAGAAGCAGAGGATCCTGGCCGGCTCATGACTGACCACACGAACACACGGGAGATCGGCCCCGTCCAGATGCTCGTTCTCGGATTCTCCGAGCCGAACTTCACGGGCGCGATCGCGAGCGAGCTCGACCGGCTCCGCAACCTGGATTTCATCCGGATCGTCGACGCCCTGGTCGTCGACAAGAACGACCAAGGTGAAATCACCGCGCTTCAGGTGAGCGACCTCGCTCCCGACGAGGCGATGACCATTGGTGCCGTGAACCTGGTCGTCTGGTGGGGCGACGACAACACGGCACCGTTGGTCAATGACGAGTTCGAGGTTTTCGGGCAGCGTCTCGATGGTGCGACCGGCGCCGAGATCGGTGTCGACTTCCGCATCTCGGACATGGGACCCGACGGCGATTTCGCGTACCAGGCCAGAGACCCGATGGCGGCATACAACCCGGATGCCAAGCAGTACCTGGTCGTCTGGTCCGGTGACGACAACAACCCACCGTTGATCGACAACGAGTTCGAGGTCTTCGGGCAGCGTCTCGATGGTGCGACCGGGGCCGGGATCGGGGGCGACTTCCGCATCTCGGACATGGGACCCGCCGGCAACACGGCCTACGGCGCCTTCTTCCCTGTGGTGGCGTACGACCCGGATCGCAACGAGTACCTCGTCGTGTGGGACGGCGACGACAACACCCCTCCTTTGGTCAATGACGAGTTCGAGGTGTTCGGGCAGCGTCTCGAGGGAGCGACCGGGGCTGGGATCGGTGACCGTTTCCGGGTCTCGGACATGGGACCAGACGGCGACCCCGCATACGACGCCTACAACCCCGCGGTGGCGTACAGCCTGGATGCCGAACGGTACCTGATCGTCTGGTACGGCGATGATGACACTGCGCCGTTGGTCGAAGGTGAGTTGGAGATCTTCGGGCAGCTGTGGGAGACCCCCGCACCACCGTTCGTCGGGGAGACGGTGGGGTTGGTGGATCCGTCTCAGGGCAGGTGGCATCTGCGCAACGGTGCCGGTGATGTCACTTCGTTCTTCTATGGGAATCCGGGGGATTTCCCGATCATGGGGGATTGGAACTGTGACGGGGTCGACACGCCGGGCATGTACCGCCAGTCCGACGGATTCGTCTACCTGCGAAACTCCAATACGCAGGGGATCGGTGACATCCGGTTCTTCTTCGGGAATCCGGGTGATGTCCCGATCGTGGGTGACTTCAACCATGACGGGTGTGACACGGTGGGGATCTACCGGCCCGCGGAGGGACGGTTCTTCATCATCAACCAG
>CAZYGP010000131.1:0-6245 GCA_964647265.1 uncultured Acidimicrobiaceae bacterium
TGGCTCCGTGAACACGAACGCTCGCACGGCGATTCCGTTCAGGCGGCTCGAAGCCAGTTGGGACAACAGCTACCGGGACTGCCCGAACGTCGACTGCATCCGGGGGAGGGCATCGGCCGCAGCCCTCGTCGGACCGTTCGGAACGGCCGAGAGCCCTGTCGCATCGGCGCAGGTCTACAACACCTTCGTGGCTCGTCGGGCCAACGCGGATCTCATCATGGATGTGCGCTGGAAGGGGAACCTCGTGGCGTTGGTGGGAGCGAATGCGACCACGAAGGTCGACATCGAGATCTTCGTGCGCGAGCTCGACTCTTCGAACCAGCCGGTGAAGACGGTCCCCGGCACCCCCTTCGTGGTCCTTTCGGAGTCGGTCGGCAATGAGGCGATTGCCGGATACCAGAACCTCGACCTCGATGGTTCACGTCAGGTGACCATCCCGATGGGGAACCTGAACGTCAATGCAACCTACCGCATCGACCTCAAGGTCACATGCGACACACGCGTGGCCTTCTCGGCCAGCGCGACAGGGTGCAACTTCTGGGCCGACGGCGACTGGGGGGCCGAGTGGACGCGCCAGATCGTTGAGTTCGATGTTGGCGTGTGCCGTCCCGACGAGACGGGTACGGGATGCATCTACCCCGACGAGTGAGATCCGTCAGGTCGATCGCCGCCTGAGCGGGACCTTGTAAGGGCCAGCGGTTTCGTGTACAGATCATCGTGCGGCGGCGGGATGCCATGGAACGCGCCCACACGAACCTCGCTGTCACCGTCATCGGCGTCGCTGTCGTCATCGTCCTCGGTGGTTTCGTCTGGTTCGGTATGGGACCGCCACCGCCGACCCCGGTTCCCGAAGCCGCCGCAACGCCGGCCACCGTCAGTGTCGGAAGCATCACCGTCCATGTCTCGGGAGCTGTCGCACGACCTGGTCTCGTGTCGATTCCGGACGGATCGCGGATGGCGGATGCGGTTGCTGCTGCCGGTGGAGCGCTCCCGGCCGCTGACCTCGGCTCGATCAACCTGGCTCGACATGTCCGTGACGGCGATCACGTCATCGTCCCTGTTCTCGGAGAACGCAACGGTGGGACGGGTGAACCCGCCGGCCTCGACATCAACAGCGCGAGTGCGAGTGAACTCGAAGCGCTCCCCGGTGTCGGACCCGTGCTCGCCGGACGGATCGTGGCGTTCCGGGCTGAGCGTGGTCCGTTCTCATCCGTCGAGGACCTCCTCGACGTACCGGGGATCGGCGAGGCGAAACTCGCGCAAATGCGCGATGCGATCGCGGAACCGTGATCGCATCGATCCCAGTGCCCGGTCGGTGGTGCGTCGCTGCCGCCACTGTGACGACCTTCGGTGCCCTCATACCGGTCCGAGTCGCTGTGCTCGCCGCCGTTGCGACCATTGCGGTGGTGACGGCCAGACGGAGGTTCGCCGTCGTCGGGGTGGTTGCCGCCGTTCTCGTCGTTGGAGGTTCCTTCTCTGGCGCGGCCGCAGCGAATCGATTGCAGGCAGTGGAGGCTGCAGAGGTGCCTGTAGGTTCCTTCGAGCTCGAATCGGTGATTCGCGAGGATCCGGCATCCGAATGGGGCTGGGTCGCGGTTGCAACGCCGATCGCGATCGACGGTGAAAGGTGGCCCGGACCACCGCTCGGGATCGGACCGCTGCCCGGTCACGTGAACGCGGGTGATCGAGTCGTCGTCGACGGCGACATGAGAGATGCATTCGGCAGGGTGGGCAACGATGTCGTTGCGGGACATGTCCGTGTCACCGAACTGCTCCGCCACGACGTCACGGTCAATCCACTGATGCTGGCGGGCAACAGCCTCCGCGACCGGGTTCGGAGTGTCTTCGACCGCGAAGATCCGGTGGACGGCCTTGTGACGGGGCTCCTGATGGGGGACACGGACCGAATCCCCGCAACCCACATGGAGAACCTGCGCAGAGCTGGGCTCGCCCACTTCGTTGCGGTCTCCGGATCGAACGTCGCGCTCTTCCTCGGTGTGTTGTGGGTCGTCGGAGCGCCACTGTCGATTCATCCCAGGGCGAGGGCGCTCCTGGGCTTCGTCGGCCTCGCAGTGTTCGTCGTGATGACGCGGTGGGAACCATCGGTCGTGCGCGCGAGCGTGATGGCCGCGGTTCCCCTCACTGGTGGGCTGCTCGGTGTTCCGGTCGACCCGTGGATGGCGCTCGGCATCGCGGTCACGGTTCTCGTGTTGTTCTCGGCGGACCTCCTGACGTCCGTTGGGTTCACGCTCTCGGTGGCGGCCACCGCAGGAGTTCTCGTAGGTGTCGCCGCATCGCGCCATCGGTCGCCAAGGTGGCTCTGGACACCCTTGGGAGCGACGATCGGAGCCCAGCTCGCCGTCGCCCCGATCATCCTTGTCGTGTTCGGCACCATGCCGCTCATCGCACCCCTCGCGAACCTCGTCGCTGCGCCCATCGTGACCCTCACGTCGCTGGTCTCGCTCGTGTGCGTCATCGTCCCGATCGGGTTGCTCGGCGCAACAGCCCGCGCAGGTTCCGCTGCGATCCTCGAGGTGGCATCGATCGCAGCGGATGGGCCCCAGCTCTCTGCGATGGGAACGATCGGTGCAGCAGCCGTCGGACTGCTCGCAGCTGTTCGACGGTCGCGCCCCCTCGGGATCGCGGTCGTGACGGTGATCCTCATGGCCTCGACGACGACCGCGTCGACGTGGCCGTCCACGGCGACCATGGTCGCGCTCGCTGTGGGCCAGGGGGACTCGATCCTCCTTCAGGATCCGTCGGGGAGGGCCGTCCTCGTCGACGGCGGCAGGCGTCCTGATGTCCTCGTCCGCGCCCTTCGACGCCACCGTGTCGCGTCGCTCGACCTCGTCGTCGTGACCCACGGTGATTCCGACCACAGCGGCGGTCTCGGTGAGCTGCTCGGGGCCATGCGCGTGGGCGAGGTGTGGATGCCCGCGTTCGCGATGGATGTGGCGCTCGAAGAGCTCGCGCTGATCGCCTCCCGGAGGGAGATTCCCGTTCGTCGTGTGGCCGGCGGATTCCGAACCACGATCGGCGCGTTCTCGATCGAGGTACTCGGTCCCAACCGCCGTTTCCTCAGCGACAACGACGGATCCGTTGTGCTCCTCGTCACGGCCGGGCGCTCTGCGTTGCTTCCCGGCGACATCGGAGCCATCGCCCAGAACGAGCTCCCCCTCGTCCGGCCCGACGTCCTCGTCGTTCCCCACCACGGTGCAGCGACATCCGATCTCGGATGGCTCGAGAGAACCGATCCGGACCTTGCGATCCTCTCCTACGGGCCCAACACCTACGGGCATCCGCATCCGGACGTCGTCGGTGTGCTCTCCGAGATGGGCGCGGCCGTGCGGCACACCGACATCGAGGGAGACATCGTGGTCCCCCTCGGGTGACGGGTCCCGACCGCGGGTGCCGGCGCTACATTGCCTGTCATGGCTTGGCACAGCGTCATCGGGCCGCGAGAGGCCGGACCGTCGGAGCGGGAGCAGATGGTCGCCGCGGCGATGAAGCTCCTGTCCGACGATGGCGTGGACGACGCAACCCGGATCGACGTTCCCGCCAAGGGCTCGTCCGGCGCGGACGACGTCGGTGCGATGCGCGACCCCGTCGTAGGCATCGTCCCGGCCCTCCAGTCAGGATCGCTCTTCGGTGGCGCGACCGGTGTCGTCGTGGTCGACGCGCAGTCGCTCCTCAAGAGCGAGGTCGATACGATCGCCGAGCTCCTTGCTGCGTCGGACCCGACCCAGGCGTCCGCGGTCTTCGTGGCGATCGGGAGTCTTCCTGCGGCCATCAAGCGGGTCTTGACAGGCGAATCGCTCATGATCAAGGCGATCACGGAGCGGGATGCAGTGGCGTGGCTTGCGGATGAGGCCAAGCACCGTGGTCTGCGGATCGACAAGGATGCCCGAACGGAGCTGATGCAGACCTTCGGTTCGGACACGTCCGCCATGGGGCGTGCTCTCGATCAACTCGCGATCGGGGGATCCACGATCACGGCCGCCGAGGTGGAGAGCCGGTTCACGAACCGGCCGGATGAACCGATGTGGCTCCTCGGTGACGCCATCATGACGGGGGACCAACCACAGGCGCTCCGACGCCTCAGCGACTTCCTCCAACACCAGCATCCCCTCGTGCTCCTGGCATACCTGGAGGGGGAGGTTCGGAGGCGGTCGCTCGCCGCAGTCGCACCAGACTACGACACGTTCACTTCATGGTCGGGGGCGAATCCGAACAGCTACGGGACCAAGAAGGTGTGGCAATCCCGGACCCGGGCGAACGGTGAGGCGCTCGGCAACTGTGTGAGGGCCATCGCGAAGGCGGATCTCACATTGAAGACACAGCCGGAGGCGACCCATCGCGTCACGCTCGAACGGCTCACCGTTGCGATGTGTCGCTGGATGAGCCGTTGAGCCAGTCGTTCCTACTCGTGTGACCTGACCGACGTGACGGTGTAGGCGAACGTTCCGCCCGGTGCGGCGTACGTGACCCTGTCCCCGGGTGCCGCTCCCATCAGCGCTGCGCCGAGGGGGCTGTCAGGGGAGGCAAGAACCATGCCGGGCAGCTTGTTCTCGGCGGGGGCGACGAAGAACTCCATCTCGTCGCCGTCGTCGTCGACGACGGTCGCGATCGTGCCGACCGTGACGACTCCCGAGTTCGCGGCCTCGATGATCTTCGCGTTCTCGATGAGGTGGGTGATCTGGCGGATCCGCGCCTCCATGAGCCCCTGGTCGTTCTTCGCGGTGTCGTACTCGGCGTTCTCCTTGAGATCACCGTGCGACCGGGCCTCCGCAATGCGCTTCACGATCTCGTCGCGTCCCGTGCTGGTGAGGTGGGCCAGCTCGTCCTCGAGCTTGCGGAGGGCCGCCGGGGTCAGCCATGTACCCTCGTGTGCGGTCATCGGTCGTTCAGCCGAGCAGCGAGCGGACCTGGGCGGTCAGGCGAGCCTTGCGCCGCGACGCCGTGTTCTTGTGGATGACGCCCTTGGTCACTGCCATGTCGAAGCGCTTCTGGGCAACCTTGAGAAGCTCCTCGGCCCTGGTGGCGTCGCCCGCCTCCGCAGCATCGACGGCGTGCTTGGCACGGGTCTTGAGCTCGGAACGGATCGACTTGTTCCTCTGGTGGCGCGTCTCGTTCTGCCGATTGCGCTTGATCTGTGACTTGATGTTGGCCATACCGAATGAAACCTCTCGAGGTGGGTGGAACCACGGCAGGATAGCAGCCGGGCTCGTCAACGGTACACTCAGATGCCCTGCCGCAATGGCGGTTCCCCGCCGGAGACACCGATGGATCAGGCGCGCATACGCAACTTCAGCATCATCGCCCATATCGACCACGGGAAGTCGACCCTGGCGGATCGACTTCTCGAGCGAACGGGTGCGATCTCCGGGCGAGACATGCGTGCCCAGCTCCTCGATGAGATGGATCTCGAGCGTGAGCGGGGAATCACCATCAAGGCCAACGCCGTGCGGATCGACTATGTCGCTCCCTCGGGGATCGCATACGAGTTGAACCTCATCGACACGCCTGGTCACGTCGACTTCTCGTACGAGGTCTCGCGGAGCCTCGAGGCATGCGAAGGTGCCCTGCTCCTCGTCGACGCGTCCCAGGGCGTCGAGGCGCAGACCCTCGCGAACGCCTACATGGCGATCGACAGCGGCCTCGAGATCATCCCCGTCGTCAACAAGATCGACCTTCCCGCCGCGGATCCCGACCGCGTCGCTGCGGAAGTTGCAAGCGTCATCGGTGGCGACGTTTCGGATGTGCTGTTCGTGTCGGCGAAGTCAGGGCTCGGCATCGACGAGCTTCTCGATGCGATCGTCGATCGACTGCCCGCCCCCGACGGTGATCCGGGTGCGCCATTACGGGCGCTCGTCTTCGATTCGTATTACGACACGTATCGCGGCGTCGTGGCGCTCGTTCGCGTCGTCGACGGCGAGTTGCGGACGGGGGACCAGATCCGGCTCATGGCGAACCGCGTGGATCTCACGGCCGATGAGATCGGTATCAGGCGCCCACGGATGGAACCGATCAAGAGCCTGGGTGCTGGGGAGGCGGGCTACCTCATCACCGGAGTCAAGGACATCGACCTGATCCGTGTCGGCGACACCGTGACCCACAGGGACCGTCCGTCGACCGCATCCCTCGCCGGGTACGCCGAGCCGAAGCCGATGGTCTTCGCTGGGCTCTTCCCAACCGATGGCGACGACTTCGAAGAAGCTGTCACCCAGGGCCGGGGCGGCGGCGGC
>CAZYGP010000132.1:0-6244 GCA_964647265.1 uncultured Acidimicrobiaceae bacterium
CTTCCGGTTCACGAACACCCAGGGCAACGCAGACGCCACCCTCGTCTTCGGTGAGTCGCCGTGGCTCCCCGTTGCAGGCACCTTCGGACTCGACTGATCCGAGACGACTGATCCGAGACGACTGAACCCCGCTGGCTGAACAGGCGGCCCGGTCAGCGACAGCGCGAACAGACGGATCATCCGAATCAGTCGGCTCGCAGGGTCAGTCCGGGAGGAGTGTCTCGACGGGGGACGGCACGATCGACACCCACCTGTGGGGTTCAGGATTGTTGCCGTGGCGGTCAGCGAGGAACCGACCGTAGAACAGGGCTGTTTCTGCACGCGGCATGGGTGCGTCCCAGCAGGCCACGTCGTCCAGGGCGCACGGGAGCAGGTAACCCGCGATCGCCGCAGCTCGAGCGGCTGCGATGTCCGGATCCGTTGAGGCGGGGGGAAGGCCGTCGATCCACGCGATGTACTCGGCGAAAGTCCTCCGTGTCGTCGGCTCCGGCACGCATGACTCTTCCGAGGGATCGCACCCTGCGGGGAGTCCGTGCAACGACCTCCACTCGTAGGAACCCGCTGCCGACCACGTGCTCGCAGAGAGCCTCAGCTCATCGCGGTTCCAGGTCGCCTCATCCTCAGCGCACTCCGGGTCCTCGAACTCGAACCAGACCTCGTGTGCAAGGTCGTCGGGCAGTGGCGTGTTCCCCAGCCAGACCCGCTTCGTGAACCCGTCGAAGGTGACCAGATCGGGCCGACCGTCACCGTCGTAATCCGACGCGACCACGTCGACGACTCCAGCGGGGATCCCTGTGACCTCCTGGCTCTCATCGATCGAGCGATAGTCCGAACCCGCCGTCGAGATCGAGACGTTCGAACCGGACATCCCCCAGAGGTCTGGTCGGTTGTCGAGGTCGATGTCCCCGAGGAAGTACGAGTCCGCATCGGGGAACGGGTCTGGTGCCCGGAGGAGCTCCGTCGTGTCCCCGGTCATCGGATCGATGGCCCAGACCGTGACGATCCCGTCGTCGACGACGAAGAGGTCGAGGGCACCGTCGACATCGAAATCCGCCGTGCTGACCCATGCGTCGGCGGAGGGGGTTGGCACGCCGGTGCGCGCAGCAGTCTCGGCGGTGTACCCGCCCCACGCCCACCGCACGACGAGTTCGAGCGCGCCGTCGTCATCGGTGACCAGCCACAGGTCGTTGCCGCCACGGCCGTCCCAGTCGCCGAGCCCAATCGTGTGCGCATCAAGGGCCGCCTTGCCGAGTGACGGCACGATCGACCGGCGTGCCGAGCACGCGTTGTGCCTGCGCGATGCCACCGACGCGTCGATCATGACGTCCGCTCCGGTCCTGACGATCCTGACCACGTCGGCTGCGCCGTTCCCGTCCACGTCGGCGAGAAGTGTCCCGACGGTGCCGTTGAGAGGGCGTGGTACCACCGGAATCAAGACGTCGGGACCGCCGAACGGCTGGGGCTCCGTCAGTGGTGGTAGAGGGAGGGGAATCTCGTCGTACCCGCTGAAGGCGGGGCCCTGCCACGCGTAGTGCATCGCGTCCTTCGAACCGACCCAGAGCCCACCCCAGCAGAAGCCGGAGTCGAGGAACGCGTCGACCCAGAATGCAGGCATGTCGGTGATCAGCCTGTTGTCCCCGCGGTACGGATTGCGCGAAGCGTTGAAGTCGAACGCGATGCCGAATGTATGGCGCGACAGCCTGATGCTTCCACCGATCGTCCTCGCCGCCGTCGAGTATGTGGTGCGGTTGTCGATCGTGTACGTCTCACCGTCGTCAAAGGCAGACTCGATCGAGGAGGCTGCGAGGTCGAGGGCTGGAACAATGGATGGGTGAACAGCGAGGACCTCCGTGGAACCTGGCACGGGCCAGCGCACGAGCGAGCTGAAGACGTCCTGAACCGTGCGGCCGAAATAGGCGCCGTACTCACCTCGCAGGACGAAGGACCGGTTCAACCAGCCCATGTACGGTGAGTGCGCTGTCGTGATCCGCTGTGCGCCGCATGCACTCGATTCTGTGAACGCTGGCCACGCCTCTCCCTCACCGCCCGTTGCGAGGGCCCCGGTGGGTGTGATGGTGGTCGCGGCGACGGCGATACAGGCGGCGAGGGTGACCCTGGCGATGACCGACATGGGTGCAAAGGTATCGCTCCGATCCCCACTGCGCGCCGATTCCGCGATACTGGCACGATGCAAACCGACCAATCCGCTCCTTGGTGGCGCAGAGGCGCCTTCTATCAGGTCTACATCCGCTCGTTCGCAGACAGCAACGGCGACGGGATCGGAGACCTCTCCGGGCTACGATCCCGCCTCGATCACCTCTCGAGCCTTCATGTCGACGCGCTGTGGGTCAACCCGTGGTATCCGTCCCCCCTCAACGACGGCGGATACGACGTTGCCGACTACACAGACATCAATCCGCTGTTCGGCACCCTCGAGGACGCGAAGGCCCTGATCGCAGACGCTCGGGACCGCGGCATCCGGGTCATCGTGGACCTTGTCCCCAACCACACGTCATCCGAACATGCATGGTTCCGAGCAGCGCTCGTGGCGGAACCGGGATCACCGGAGCGGAACCGATATGTGTTCCGGTACGGCAGGGGAGAGGACCACTCGGAGCCCCCGACGAACTGGACGAGCGTGTTCGGTGGCTCGACGTGGACACCGGTCGGTGACGGCCAGTGGTACCTCCACCTCTTCGACCCGACCCAGCCGGATCTCAACTGGGAGAACCCGGAGGTGAGGGAGGACTTCCACGACATCCTCCGTTTCTGGCTCGACCTCGGAGCCTCCGGCTTCCGTGTCGACGTCGCACACGGGCTTGCGAAGGACCCCGGATATCCCGACATCGACTACACGGGGGTCGCCGGTGGCCACGACCGCGCGATGGCTCGGATCGAGCACCCACACTGGGACAGGGACGAGGTCCACGACATCATCAGGGGCTGGAGGTCCGTGCTCGACGAGTATCCCGACACGATGATGGTTGCAGAGGCCTGGGTCGACAATTGGGATCGCCTCGCCCGATACCTACGACCCGATGAGTTCCATCAGGTGTTCAGCTTCGAGTTCCTCGAGTCCGAGTGGACCCCCGACGCGCTGCGGATGGCGATCGATGATTCGTTGGCGGGTGCGGCGTCCGTCGGATCGATTCCGACGTGGGTCCTCTCGAACCATGATGTCGTTCGTCATCGCACGAGGTATGCCCTTCCGGAGGGCGTGCGATCCAAGGACTGGCTCCTCGACGGGGACCGATCGGTCAGGGACGAGGAGGTGGGGCTGGCCAGGGCTCGTGCAGCCGCGCTGTTGATGCTCGGACTTCCCGGCTCCGTGTACCTGTACCAGGGCGAGGAACTCGGTCTGAGCGAGGTATGCGATCTCCCACCCGAAGTCCTCGACGATCCCGTGTGGTTCCGATCTGGGCACACCGAGAAGGGCAGGGACGGGTGCAGGGTCCCGATCCCGTGGACCGAGAGTGGACCGTCGTTCGGATTCAGCGACGCCGAGCCGTGGCTCCCGCAACCCGAGGGATGGGGCGACCATGCGGTATCGGCCCAGGACGGCGAGCCGGGATCGACCCTCGAGATGTATCGCTCGGCGCTGGCTGTGCGATCGAAACACCTGACTGGGGATGAATCGATGCTGTGGCTCGACAGCGACAGCGGCGTCCTCGCCTTCGCGCGGGGCACCGGGATCACGGTCATGGTCAACGTGTCGGGTGCACCCGTTGCCCTTCCCGAGGGCGAGGTGCTCGTGGCAAGCGGCTATGTCGGCGCAGGTCTGCTACCTCCGGACACGTCCGTGTGGCTTGCGAGCCAAGGATAGTTTTCGCGCTCTCAAGGGAGTTTCTCAAGAACTGCTGCACCCGGAGCCGACGGAGCAACGGGAGGGTTGTTCGGCCGAATCCCCATGACAGCCGGACGGCCCTCCCACTTTCGTACGGGCCGGATGCATCACGCCGGACGGGATGGGCGGTGGCGACAGGGTCGCCTCAGCCAGGAACGCCTGCGAGGAGGTAGTCGAGGACGTCGGCAGCGGAGTAGCTCGTCGAACCCTGGGGGGCGAACCGGGCAACGGCAGCCGCGTCATCTCCGGAGGTGATGAGCATCGGTTCGATCTCACCGTTCTTCTGGATCTGGGGCATTCCGACGTTTGCCACGAGGGAGTTGCACAGGCACTTGCGGCCGACGGTGTCCTCGATCGCCCCACCCTTCTTCAAGTAGTCATCGACCGGTTCGGACGGACAGCGCCACCCCGTGGAACCGTTGTCCTGCTCGTAGGCGTGCCGCAGGTAGCCGAGGTCGCACACCCGCTCGCGCTTCTCGTACATCGTATCGCTCGAGATCGTGTCCTCGAGCTGGACGACCTTGAACGGGAAGCCGGTTGGCGATGCAATGGCGTCGGTGTACACCGACACTGTCCCTGCCCGGGATCGCTCGATGACCTCGTCCTTGACCTCTCGGGTGAAGCCGGACTCGTTGCAGTACGCAAACGCCGTTCCGACCTGGACACCGGCTGCTCCCAACTCGAGTGCCGCAGCGACCTGGGAAGGCTCGCCGTAGCCGCCGGCGAGCCAGAACGGCTTGCCAAGCTCGGCGATCGCACCGAGGTCCGGAACATCGCGCTCGCCGTAGATCGGCTCACCGAGTTCGTTGAACTCACCCTTCATGCGCGGTGGGGCGTTGTGCCCACCCGCAACGGGGAGCTCGACCACGAACCCGTCGACTTCGCCGGAGGACTTCGTTGCGAGCATCCTCGCCAGGACATGGGACGAGACGATCGCGAGAAACCATGGGCGGGGGAGGCGGTCGAGCATGTCGCGGGCGATGCGCGCAGGCGAGAACCGGACGAAGGGATCACCCTTGTCCGTTGAACCCTTGACGTCGATTCTCATCTCGACGTCGAGACCCTCAGCCAGGCGATCGAGGAGGCCGGGGATGGCCTTCGGGATGCCTGCACCCATCAGGATGTAGTCGACCTTCGCGAGCATGGCGCCGTAGAGGGACGGGAGTGTCGGAACCTGGATCTTCTCGAGGAAGTTGATCCCGACCGGGTTCTTGTGCCCTTCCTTGGCGAGGAACACCTCGACGAAGTTCGCAGCGACGATGAGCTCCTCTGTTGCCTCGGAGGATCGGTGCGACACCATCGGCTTCGTCCGGAACCGTTCGTCAGCTTCCTTGCCGCCTTCGATGAAGTACTTGTCGAGGATCCGTTGGGCTACGCCGGGGAAGGGGAACGCGGCAAGCCCTCGACGCATGTGGCCGCCGGGGTCCCCGATCTGCAGGCGGCGGGCCAGGATCGCATCGAGTGCCGTGCCGGAGACCACACCGAGCTGGCCGTAGGACGACACCGCGTGGGCGAGCCTCCAGTCGGACACAGCGGCGCCCATTCCGCCCTGGATGATGGTGGGCAGGTCTCGAGGCATGTTCGGGGGGCTCCGATGGGTGGGGTTGGGTGATTGCTCACCTGTCGGACCCCCAGACGATAGACCGCGTTTCGCCGTTCTTGGTGGTGTTCTCACGGCCGGCGCAACTAGTTCGTCCGGAAGTGCCGAAATTGACCCTGTGACGCTCCCGGCCCCTCGCGCTACGATGGCTCTGGGCATGACGAACTGAGGGGAACCGTGGCATTCGAGATCGTCGAATTCTGTGAACCGACACCCGAACCGGGAATGCGGTATCCGGAGACATCCCAGACGGTACTGGGTGAGTTTGACACTGAGGTCGAGGCCATCGAGGTCGGCCGTGCACGATGGATCGAGATGCGTGCGGCCCCGACGCGGGATGTCATGTGGTGGATCGTCAGGGTGCCGGGCGAGACCCTTGCACGTTGGATCGCCGACCGGTCGAGCGCACAGGAGCAGGTCCTCGACCTGCGTACCGGAGAGTTGGTCGTCGTCAAGGAGTGATCGTCGCGGTACCGGGTGTTCGGCAGGTACCATCCCGGCACAATGGCTGATACCACTACGACCATCGTTGAAATCACCGACGCCGCGCGAGACAAGATCCTTGCCCTGCGCGACGGCGAGGGGATCGAGGACCTCCACCTCGGCCTACGCATCACGGGCGTCGGCTCCCAGGGCTTCATCTACGAGACGGCGTTCCTTCGAACAGACGACATCTCGGCGTCTGACATCATCGAGGACCACGGTGGCCTCCCCGTCGCGATAGCCATCGATTCGATCGACAACCTCCGTGGAGCCGTGCTCGACCTATCCGGTGACGGTGCGGGTCCCGGGCTCGTGAT
>CAZYGP010000133.1:0-6164 GCA_964647265.1 uncultured Acidimicrobiaceae bacterium
TGCATCCGACGGCGAGATCGGCACCCCAGTCGTCGAGAGCGACGACCGTCGACCCCGCAGAGTGCGCGAGATCCCACAACACGCGCGAACCGTTTCGATGGGCGAGCGACGTGATGGCAGATCCGTCGTGCATGAATCCCGATCGATATCCGACGTGGGTCAATGCAACCAGTGCGACGCGGTCATCGAGTGCGTCCTCGATGTGGTTCGGTGTCGGGTCCTCGGGGACGATGACCAGCTCGCCACCATGGGCTGCGGCGACCGACGACAGGACGTACAGGTCGGAGGGGAAGTTCCCCGCGTCAGTCACGATGCACCGCCGGTCGGATGCGTCGAGCGCCGCGGATGCGAGCTTGTACAGGTTGACGGATGTCTGGTCCGCAACGGCGACCTGGCCGGGTCCCGCACCGATGATCGGTGCAAGGAGATCCCCGAGCCTGGTCCCGATGTCGATCCAACGCTCCCAGCCCATGACGAGGTCACGCGCCCACTCGTCCATGAAGGATTCGACACGGGCGGGAGCGGACAGCGGCATGGGTCCGAGCGAATTCCCGTCGAGGTAGATGAGATCGTCGTCGATGTCGAAGCGCTGCCGGAAAGGGGCAAGAGGATCGTCCGCGTCCGCCAGACGCGCCCGGTCCTCGAGGTCGCCCACGGTCAGAAGAGCTCGTACGCGCCGTCGATGAGGCGGTCGGTGACGCCGCTCCAGTCTGCGAAGCAGTCGTGGACGATCTCCGTGACTGCGGCGTCGTCGGCGGAACCGGAGACCTCGACGTGGACGGCCTGGGGCTCGGTGACGAGGTGACCGATCGACGACAGGAGCCGGATGGTGACTTCCTCGATCGGTGTTTCGGAGATCAACCGGTCGGAGATGTCGGACCCGATCGCGTGGTACGTCTTGCCGACGTGCGATGCGGGATTCTTGCCCGCGGCTGCTTCGAGACTCATCGGTCGGTAGGGTGTGATGAGGCCACCGAAGCGATTCCCCCTGCCGACCTGTCCGTCGTCCCCTGCCTCTGCAGAGGTGCCTGTCAGGGTCAGGTACACCGACTCCTCCTGATCGGCCTGGTTGACGCGCACCGTCACAGGTCGTCCGGCGATCGCCGATGCGATCGACATTGCGTCGTCGCGTACGATGTGCATCACCGCGTCATACTGATCACGGTCAGCCACACCACGAGCGAGGACCGGGCAGGCGACCGTCACGGTGATGTCGTCCCCGGTGCGCGCCCCCATGACTTTGATGTCGCGTCCGACGGGGACCCGCTTGCGGTAGGACTCGTCGTTGAGGTGGGTCTCGATTCCGTGCACGATCGACTCGAGGATCGAGCGGGGGAGCGACACCGCGGCGAAGGACGTGTCGTTCGCGAGGGGGGCGACGGTCTCTGCGTGGACCACTGCCGCGAGGTCGACGGACGATCGGTTCAACCAGACCTCCACCTCGAACGCGTCCGGTGAGGCGTCAGGCAGGAGCTCGAGCAGGCGTTTGTGGTACTGGTCCGCGAGCTCCTCGGTGTCAGGCTCCCAATCGAACCCGAATGCAGCCTTCCCGACGAGCACGAGCTTCGACGGCTTGACGTGGGTTCCCCCGCCGAATCCGATGTCGACGGCCCCGGCGGCGAGAATCGCCTTGTCGACGTTGAAGTGGCGCACGGCACCCGTGTACTGCACGTAGTCCCTGGCGAGCTGACACGCCAACTCCTCGGCCAGGCGGTCGCAAATGGTGTCGGGATGGCCGGTGCCCTTGCGCTCGACGAACTCGATCGGCGGGTTGTAGCGGTCGCGACGTGTGATGGACAGGCTCATCGATCATCCCGGAAGAGGCGGTGCTGAGGCCCCGGATGGTAGCGACGATCGGGAAGGTAGCTCCGGACATCGTCCTGGACGCCCGCAACGTACACTCGACCCATGCTCGGTGACTCGACGCGCAGTGTTCACGCCGACCGTTCAGTCGCGGACCTTCCGGATCTCGCGCCCGCGATTCGGCCGTCAACGACCTTTGTCGCGGGGTACGACCGGACGTACCGGAGGGACAGCCATGAGACGACGGAACGCTTCGAAGCGGTGATCGGCGCCCTCGAGGGTGGACACACCGTCGCCTATGCATCGGGGATGGCCGCAGCGGCAGCAGCGCTCGCCCATGCCCGTCCCGGGAGGGTCAGCCTCCCCGAGGACGTCTACCGAGGCGTCCGCGACCTCGTCGAGATGCGAGCCGGAGAAGGCGCTTTCGAGATCGTGGCCTCCGACGAGCTCGGATCGGGAGACCTGTGGTGGATCGAGACACCCTCGAATCCGCTCTGCCGCATCACCGACCTCGACGCAGTCGCCGTCGAGGCCCGGCGACGAGGTGTCATCACCGTGTGCGACGCGACGTTCGCCACACCTGTCCTCATGAGCCCGCTCGCGTTCGGGATCGACGTCGTCATGCACGCGACGACGAAGGCCATTGCGGGCCACTCGGACGTCATGGGCGGTGTCCTCAGCGTGTCGGACGCGAGCACCGCCGGATCGTTGCGGCGCGAGCGTTCCCTCACCGGAGCGGTGCCGGGTTCACTCGACGTATGGCTCGCCCTTCGCGGTGTTCGGACACTGCCCCTCAGGATGCAGAGGTCATGCGCCACGGCGGGCGTCCTGACCGAGTGGTTCTCTGCGATGGGTGTGTCGACCTACTACCCGGGCCTCGCCTCCGATCCCGGACACGAGGTCGCCTCCCGTCAGATGCGTGCAATGGGTTCGATGTTCAGTGTCGACTTCGGCGATGCGTCGACAGCAGACCGGTTCATCGGCGAACTGCGCCTCTTCACGAACGCGACGTCGCTCGGCGGCGTGGAGTCGCTGGTGGAGAGGAGGGCGCTCAGCGATCCGACCATCGCGGCTGGCGTGGTCCGGTTCTCAACGGGAATCGAGGACTCCGAGGACCTCCTCGCGGACGTCGTCTCGGCAGGGTCGAGGGTGTTTGCGTGACCCTGTGGCCGTGACCCTGGGGCGACCTCAGAGCCGTTCGAGTGCGGTGAGGGTCTCCTCGAGGGCCTGCTTGGCATCGGCAAAGTACATCAGGGTCCCATCCTCGTAGAAGAGGGGATTGTCGATGCCGGCGAATCCGGGGGCAAGGCTCCGTTTCACGACGATCGTCGTCCTCGCGAGGTCCACGTCGAGGATCGGCATGCCGTAGATGGGGCTGGTCGGATCGGTCTTCGCTGACGGGTTGATGACGTCGTTGGCCCCCACGACGAGGATCACGTCGGTCTGGGCCATCCGCGGATTCGCATGGTCGAGGTCGAGGAGCAGTTCGTATGAGATGTCTGCCTCTGCGAGGAGCACGTTCATGTGACCGGGCATCCGTCCGGCGACAGGGTGGATCGCGTAGTAGACCTCGATGTCGCGTGCCTCGAGGGCCGCTGCGAGGTCGCGCACCGCGTGCTGGGCCTGTGCGACTGCCAGGCCGTACCCCGGCACGATGCCAACGCGCTGTGCGTAGGCGAGGGTGATCGCGGCATCGTCGGCAGTTGCGCGCTTCACAGGCCTGGTCCCGATGTCGGTGTCGACCGGCCCACCACCGAACCCCGAGAAGAGCACGTTGGCCAGGGATCGATTCATGGCGACGGACATCTCGATCGTCAGGATCAGGCCCGCCGCACCGACCAGGGCGCCCCCGACGATGAGTGCCTGGTTCGAGATGACGAATCCCGCCATCGCGGCGGCGATGCCGGACAGCGAGTTGAGCAGCGAGATGACGACCGGCATGTCGGCACCGCCGATCGGCATCACCGCCGTGACCCCGAGGATCGCCGCGAGGCCTCCCGCCAACCAGTAGAACGTCTCGTTGCCGGTTGCGACCGCTGCGCCTGCGGAGAGAACCGTCGCAGCTGCAATCGCTGCGTTCGTCGCGGGGCCGCCCGGCATTCGGACGGGCCGTCCCGTGATGACTCCCTGGAGCTTGCCGAACGCGACGAACGAGCCGGTCAGCGTGATCGTGCCAATGACGAGCGAGAGGGAGGTCGTGACGGCTGTCTCGGTCGCCATCGTCGAGGCCGCGGCGATGACCGCAGCCGCCGCCACGAGGGCGGAGGCACCGCCTCCGAAGCCGTTGAACGCAGCGACGAGCTGGGGCATGTCGGTCATCTTGACCCGGAGGGCCAGGACAGCGCCCATCGCCCCGCCGACGATGATCCCACCGATCACGACGGCCCACTTCGCGCCGACGTCGAGATCGACGAGGTCGACGACCGCGGTGAGTGCGGCGACCAGCATGCCGAGCGCGGCGATCCTGTTTCCGCGGCGCGCTGTCACGGGGGAGGTCAACCCTTTGAGACCGACGATGAACAGGACCCCGGCCGTCAGGTAGGCGAGTTCGATCATCTCGGTCGCCCCGGCAGCTTCTTGAACATCTCGAGCATGCGGTCCGTCACGACGAATCCGCCCACTACGTTGATCATCGCGAACACGACGGCCAGGAATCCGAGCACACCGGAGACCCAGCCCGAGCTGAGCGCAGCGGCGATGATCGCTCCGACGATCGTGATACCGGAAATGGCGTTTGCACCGGACATCAACGGTGTGTGAAGGGTCGCGGGCACCCGACGGATGACCTCGAAGCCGACGAACGCGGCAAGGACGAACACGACGATTCCCGTGATGAACGCGTCGCTCACAGTGCTTCCCCGATCGGGAGGAGGGCCGGCCCGATGACGGGATCCTCAGGATCGATGCGGAGCTCGCCATCGGTGACCAATCGCGCCACGACCTCGAGCAGGTTTCGTGCGTACATGAGGCTCGCATCCTGTGCAACGCTCGAGGCGAGATCCGTCGGACCGAGGATCGTCGTGCCGCCGACCTCCACACGTTCGTCGGGTCTCGATCCGGCAACGTTCCCGCCTGACGACGCCGCCATGTCGATGATGACGGAGCCGGGCCGCATACGCTCGACCATCGCTTCGTCAACGAGCCGTGGTGCCCGCATTCCCGGCACCTGAGCCGTGGTGATGATGAGGTCGCTGTCGGCGACGACTGCGGCGAGGACCTCACGCTGGCGCATGGCGAGGTCATCATCCACGGCCCGCGCGTAACCCCCCTCGTCCATTTCCTGGGTCGGTGCGTCGACGAACTTCGCACCGAGGCTCTCGACCTGCTCCCGGGTCTCGGGGCGTATGTCGTACGCGTGGACGACCGCTCCGAGGCGCCGGGCGGTGGCAATCGCCTGGAGCCCGGCGACACCGACACCGAGGATGAGGATCTTGGCGGGACGTACCGTGCCTGCCGCAGTGACCAGCATCGGCATGAACTTCGGCATCGTGGTCGCGCCGAGGAGCACGGCCGCGTACCCCGCTGCCGTGGCCTGCGACGAGAGGGCGTCCATCGGTTGCGCGAGCGTCGACCTCGGGAGGTTCTCGATGGCGATGCATCGAACGCCACGCCGGGCCAGGGCTGCGACCGCGTCGGCATGTGATCCGGGGTCGAGGAAGCCGACGATCGCCCCACCGTCGGCGACGACATCAGCGCCTCCGGCGAATGGCGGGTTGACCGTCAGCAGCACATCGATCCGGGCGTCGGTCGTGATCGACGGTACGACCAGGGCTCCCGCATCGGCGTACGCCTCATCGCTCGAACCGGCGTCAACACCGGCGTTCGTCTCGATGACGACCTCGAAGCCGAGGTCCGCGAGCGACGTCACCGAGGCGGGTGTCGCTGCGACGCGGTGTTCGGTGTCGGATCGTTCGGATCTGATTCCCAGGCGCATCGCTCACCAAGGTAATCATGTCGCCGTCACTGAGCGGAAACGGATCCTGTGGGTCGAACCGCCTCGGTCACCTGTTCGGCGGCATCGCGCGCGAGGTCCGCCAATGGGCGTCGGGGTGATCCGCTCGAGAGGCCGCAAAGGCCGGCCGCGAACTTCGTCCCCGCCACTCCATGCCCCTCGATGACCGTTGTGAGCCTGTCGAGGCGCGCCTGGGCGTGTACGGCGCCTGACACTGCACCAGCCACATCCGCCAGGGCGTAGTTCGCACTCGCCGTGATCGCGCCGTGAACCCCTCGCCGATGGCTCTCGAGGATTGCACGGGACGCACCGACATAGGTGATGAACCCACCTGCGATCGCCCCAGTCAGCGCGGAGAGGCGTGTCGGGTCCCCGCCGGAGTCCTTCATACCGATGATCGAGGGATGGA
>CAZYGP010000134.1:0-6139 GCA_964647265.1 uncultured Acidimicrobiaceae bacterium
GATCTCGGCGCAGCGCGCCAGTGGGGCGAGCGGTTCCCGGTCCGGGCGACGGCATTTGCAGCCGAGACGCCGCCCGCGCGCGAAGTGCTGGCCGACAGCCGCACCATGAAGGGCGGCGGTGCGGCCGGCGTGGCGACCGTCGGCGCGGCCGGGGTGGAGGTGGCGCAGAACGTCCTCGCCGAGACCCAGTCCGCGATCGTGCCTCTGGCGCCGTATCTCGACACGTTACGCTGGGTCTTCATCGCCGTGGCGATCATGGGCATCGCCGTCGCCATCTATGCCCGCGTCGATGATTGGCAGCGGGGGCGGCGGTGATCGCGGCACTCCTCTCCGGGATCGCCGCCAGCCCTTGGATGCGGGCGGCCCTCCGCTATGGCGCCATCGCGCTCGCCGTCCTGCTGTTCCTGCTGTCGATCCGGTGCGCCGGTGAGCGCGCCGGCCGCATGGCGGAACGCCTCGAAACCACGGAGAAGGCCCATGACGTCCAACGTCAAATGCTGGATGAGGCGGCTCGCCGTCCTCGCGATCGCGACGAGCTTGCTGAGCGGCTGCGCGACGGCCGGTTCTGAACCGCGCATCGTTACCGTCTGCCCGCCAGTCGTGGAGTACAGACGCGAGGTCCAGGCGCGCGCCGCCGACGAGCGCGATCTGGTACAGGAACTGGATCATTGGTTTTCGCTGTGTGCTTGCCCCGCCCCGCCAGCCTTGAGCCTTCGGCTCCTTGACCTTTTCTTTCTTTCTCCGGCAGCGCTGACGCGCGCCACCGTGATTGCCGGATGATCTGATTGCCGTCACGGTCTACGCCCGCATCGATGATTGGCAGCGAGGGCGGCGATGATCGCCACGCTGATTGACAGGCAGTAGCGCTTGGCGGTATCGCCGGACTGGCCGTGGGCGGAGCCGACGTGGGTAGGCAACGCGCCCCTTGGGCGATGGAGCCGGCGATTTCACCGTCGGCCAAACGCTGACCAAGGGTCGACCCCGCGCGAGCGAGGGTGACGATTGCACATTCCGATGGGCGCGACCACCCACTCCGATCGAAGCTGGTCGGGGATTCCGAGGAAGCCAGCCGGAGTGGCGTCGTCGGCGACATGATGGGCTCGGCATCAGTAGTACCCGTTTCCGTCGAACCCTGCGTCCGCCGCTATGGAAGCGCTTGTCGAAGTCGCTCCGCCAGCGCTTGTGTCACTTGCCCGTCAGCGGGGATCCCAACGTCGCGCTGGAAAGACTGGATCGCCGACTTGGTCCGGGCGCCATAAAGGCCATCAGCGGGCCCGGGGTCGTACCCTAGCGCCGTCAGAGCGTTCTGAACGTCCAGTGTCAATTGTGACCATTGCTGCATAGGCCGTGGCTCGGGCACTACACTCGGTCTCTGCGAAGCGCTCCCTCCGGGGGAAACCAACGCCTGCCAAGGTGGCCGCACGCTCGCAACAATTTGCGCTCTCATACGTTCGACTTCTTGTTGAGCACGCGTCAACGTTCCTTCGCGGTAGCGAAAGCTTCCGCATCGGCTGTTATAGTCAGCCACGATAGCGTTGAACTGGTCGATCTGCGCATTCGTCGTCGGCAGCGGTCGCAGGACTTCAATCCGAATGTCCTCACGGAGGCACCAGCGAATCTGTGCGACCGAAAGCACATTGTTGTCCCCCACAGGAGGCTCCGAGAACTCCAAGTCGGAAATCTGCGCTGGCGGCGTTGGTGAAGGCGCGAAACTTGGGGAGGGAACTGGTGGATTGTACGACGGAGCTGTGCTCGGCCTGCGGTTATCCTCTTGAGCTACGTTGAACAGCCAGATCAGTACGCCTATCCCAACAAGCCCCAATAACCATCTGGCCCCAGACGAACTCGATGTGGGCGCCTGCGAGGTTTCCGAAGCCACGACCTCCTGGTCCGACGGAGGTGGAGGTGCGGGCCTGGGCGTCGGCTCTGCTGCTCGCGGGCTGGATGGTGCCCCGCCTTGTCGCTGCGTGTCGGCAGGCTTATCTGCTTGACTCTTCCGACCGGCCTGTTCGGTTACGGCCCCGTCCACGTCCGACGCGAGGGAAGACAATCCGGAGAATCCCTTTTTGTTCTTGTCGTCGCTCACCAGATCCTCGTCAACTCACACAAAGCATGGCTAACTCGCCCTGTCCAGCAAATCGCTCAGCCGGTGGCTCGCGCTCTTCCACAAGACCCGCATTGCAGCTTCCAGGATGTGGACGTTGTCCATGTCCTGATACGGCAATTCCACGGCAACCTTTTTTTCGTCCTTCTTCGCGATGTAGAACGTGCCGGCGCCGTTTCCAATCACTAGGTCGGTCCACTTACATGGGACTCGCTCATCAGCCGAGAACAAATGTGGGCGTTCGAGTTCCACTCCGTGATCGCTAACGACGGCCGCTCCAAAGCGGTACCGTTTTCCTTCACGCAATCCCTCAAGCATTTCAGTGAGGAGCCGAATCCCAACAGTTCGCCACAGTCGATCGACGAAATCCGAGAATACTTTCTCATTCCTCAATTCTATGCTGGTGCTACGTCGATCATTTCCTATGAGTATATTGTATGTCGTGCCTGTCGGTATGAAGTTGACGGAGTGCCTAGTGCCCCCCCAACGCACCCTTGTGATTTCGTCAAGGGAGAACCTAGCGCCCTTCCACTCGACGCCGTCTGGCGAGATGCGGAGCTTCTCTTTTAACATTACGCCGATGCCGGCTTCGTAGGTGATTTCCCGCTTCCATGACTCAGCCCGGTCTTCCATTTCCCGAAGGAACTGCGTGCGCTGCTCCGCAATTTCGTCAAGTGCAGACGCGTCCTCTTTGGACTGCTCAACGACACGGTCAACCTCGGCGAAAACCTCTTGCTGCAAATCGGTCAATCGCTTGGAGACCTCCAGAAGCCCGTGCTCGTTGAACAGCTCAACCGCTAGCCCACGTATTTCTTGTGCGACCCGATGGCTCAGGTTGTGATCACAACCTCGACTGCGGGAGCTCACCTGAATCGGCTGCGCTACCGCGTCCCAATTCTTGACCACTTTTTCGAGCTGGGTAACCAGTCCGTCAATGTGCGCATGGCCTTCAGCACGCTCGACGGCATTTCGCACGGCCTGCACAAGAACGGCAATGTTCTTCGTCTCGGCCTCGAAAAACCCCTGCGCTTCGACCTCAAAGCTGTCTACCAGATCGTCTATCAAGATTGGCGCTTGGCGGTCGCCGTTATCGGTCGCCTCGTCTACCGCTATCGTCACGACCTCGACAAGCGAAGGGGCAGGCAGCCTATCGAGCGCCTTCTTGATCGCCTGTCTGTAGTATTGACGCCGCCCCTGAAGCTCGGTCTCCACGCTTTGCAGGTCCGATATGGCCGGAAATCCGGCCACCGACCGCTCCTCGTTTAATACTGTTACCGTTTGCTCGGCTGAGATTTCGTCATGAGCGTCAGCGAGCTCAACAATCCACAGCGCCACTTCGCGCTGGGGCAACTGTTCGACCACCTGTATCAACCCGTCGGCGAGTAGATTCGCGCGAGCGAGGCTCGGCAAGTTTCCCAGACCTCGTACCTTGGCAGGCTCCCGCTCCAGGGTTGATATAGCCTCCAGTATGCGTTTCGGCCCAAGGCCTGGCAGCCACCCGATCTCGGCCGCGAGGCGGCGTCTAGGATTAGTCAAGACGGCCGTTGCATCCCGCACGCCCGCCTCGTCGGAGACCAGGCTCTTCTCTTCTGCCAAGTCCATGATGCGACGCCTGTCATCCCGCATCGTGGCGCCAAGCGTGAAGAATGGGTTGTTAAGCAGTTCCACCGTCTAATCCTGAATAAAGCCGATGGGTCGCTTCTTGGGCTCGGCCGGTGGGAGAATCCCGAGCGCCTGCCGTAACGACTCACCATCCAGAGCACTCTTCCCAGCGCGCGCGGCCAGCCGCGCTGCCTCACGAACAACAAAAGCGGTGTCCGACAACGCTCTACCCGTCAACGACTTCACTACCTCGTCGGTATCGATCTCACCCTCGACGGGCACTTTGGCCAACAAAGATTCGACAACATCCGAGACTTCCGCGGCGGAAGGCATGCCGACCTCTATGATGTGGTCGAAGCGGCCGCGACGAAGGATCGCTGAGTCAATCATCTCGAGCCGGTTGGTCATGCCGATCACAAGTACATGGCGCTTGTTTGCTTCCGGAATGCGACGCAGGAACTCTGCGACCTCTTCAACATGATGCGAACCCGTCGACTCGTGGATTTGTCGATCTGACAGATACGACTCCATTTCGTCGATCACAATCATCGATGGCGCTGCGTCCATCGCCTTATCGAAGACCTCACCGACTTTCCTGCTGGTCTCGTGAATATACGGGCTGCCCACGCTATTGGAGTCGATATAGAAGATTGGCCAGTCCAGGTACTCAACCAGCCGTTCCACGGCGAACGTCTTCCCGCAGCCCGGCGGCCCGTGTAGGACGACGGCGGTGGGAAACTCGATCCCGAGCGCTTTGTACCGTTCCGCGTTCTCAATGATGTCGATGACATGTTCGTTGAAAAAGGCCTCCAGGACTGGTCGCCCAGACAGGTGGAACTGCCGGGAAGGAATAGCCGCGCTCGGCTCTTTGTCCGAAGCCGGCTGGGAGGTCGCCACCTTGGCGCGCTCAGACTGAGGACCCTGTTCTTCGGGTTCTCGTCTTGTTCTCGTAATATCGGAGTCCCGCGGGGCGCTGAACCCGGCAGCCTCAACCAAGTCCGCCACTTCTTGTTTACCCAGCCATCCGAGGAGGCTCGAAAGGCGACGAAACGACGTTGCCGGGATCGCCACTCCACCAGTGAGCCATCGCCCCAGGATTTCTTCGTCTGTACTGCCTTCGGACACAGTCCAGGTTGGAAGCAGTCGTGAATAACGCTCAAGGTATATGGCATCGTGGAGCGGTACCTCTGCGTCGATCTTTCGCGTTTCTCTCATACTGAGCACGAATGCGAGTCCGTCTGCCTTGGTGTCCGGCGAACCGCTCTCGGCGACAGGCTCAAGTCTCTGTCCGGACCCGGAAGTTATCGCTCTGTACTCCTCCTTGCCGAATGTGAACGAGTCCAGCACCGTGTCTGGCACGAGCTTCGATTCGACCCATCGGTCCGCGAGACTGTGGCGAGCGACCAGGATCGAGTTGTCTTTGTCCAGGCGGTAGATCTGCCAGTCCGGACCGCTGGACAGCAGCCGACCGAGGTTGGATCCGTCAGGCAAATGGTGCTTCGCGGGGAACCAGCGCTCGTTGGCCATGGCTACCCCCGAATGATGTTCGCGATATCGAGCATGTCGGTATCTGATCCGGTATCGATCTGGATCTGCCAAAGGTGTCCGACAACTTGCCGCAATCCATCGATTTCATCGTTCTGCAGAGCGGTCATACCCATCGCCACCAGCTCCTTGAACCGAGTCGGATCCGAGAAGTGGTGCGGCGATGATACCATCCACTTGAATTTCTCGACGACGAACCAGTCCTGCCGCCACAGAATCTCGAAATTCTTCCCCTTGAATTCGTTCAGGTGACTTTCGAAATCCCTGTCGTTCCTGTTGATCGCACGTTGAGCCGTTCGAGCCAGGTTGTCGAACGCGGTTTCCTCGCTTGGGCGCGCAAACTGGCGAATGTGCTCGTTGAAGAACGCGGTCGCGCTATCCAGTTCCATCTGCCTGATCTCTTTGAGGTTCTCTTTGCGAACCTGAGCCAACAGGCGACGTGCCTCCACGACGCCCTCCATGGCTTCCTGGGCACGCTCGGTGTCTGGTTCATCCGGATCAAGCTGCGAGGACGCCGTGAGCTTTCTCCGCGCCTGTTCAAGCTTCGGGTCGTCCACGACGTCATCGATCTCCTCGAGACGCTGAAGCGCTCGCTCGCCTTCCTCGGAGACCCGGGCCGATTCCTTGCTGAAATCTAGCTGCCCCTCTTGCCGCGAGTAGAAGTTCCTTCCAGAATGGAACGTTCCACCAATACTCGGAACGGAAACCTCCAGTACGATGTTCCCGGAATCGAGCATCTCAAAATCGCACTGGAGATCTCCGCCCGCAGGGATCACTCCGTCATCGAAATCGTTACCGGTGATCTTGAGCAGCCCGATAAACCGATTGTCAAAAGGCTCATCGCTTTCGCCTTCCAGCAGCTTGAAGTTGAGTGAACCAGTGCTACCG
>CAZYGP010000135.1:0-6135 GCA_964647265.1 uncultured Acidimicrobiaceae bacterium
TGTCGATGGACTCCGCGAAGTTGAGGATCGGGCCGTTGTACGCCATGGACCACGAAGAGAACAAACGTTCCGCGACGTGGCAGAGGGGCAGGTACGTCAGCTTCTCGTCCGTCGTGTTCTCCCCCTTCGCCGCGGCGAACCGTGAGGGGTCGTTCAGGACGTTCTCGACTGCGAACTCGATGTTGCGGTGTGTCAGCATCGCGCCCTTCGGGGGGCCCGTCGTTCCGGATGTGTAGATGAGCGTCATGACCTCGTCCGGCTTCGCATCCGCCATCAGGCGCTCCACAGCTCCGGGATTCGCATCACGATGATCCTGCCCGATGGTCATGAACTCGTCCCATGAGATGAGCCTGTCATCGTCCATCGTGTGCACGCCGCGCGGTTCGAGGTACACGATCGTCGAGATCGTGGGGAAGGCACCGCGCCCGGGTTCGAGAACCTTGTCGACCTGCTCCTGGTCCTCGGCGACATGGACGGTGGCGCCCGCGTCGTTCAGGAGGTACTGCACCTCGGCGGTCGGATTGGTCGGGTACATGCCGGTGCAGATCCCCCGGATGGCGACCGTGGCGAAGTCGAAGACCAGCCACTCCGGTCGGTCCTCGGAATGAATCGAGGTGACGTCGCCGGGACGGACGCCGAGCGCCAGAAGTGCATGGGCCGCGGTGAGAACCTCTTCCCATACTTGTGCGCTCGTCCGCTCCTGCCATATACCGAAGTCCTTGTCGCGCATTGCGACGCGATCGGGCGTCGTACGCGCCCACTCCCTGATCCGCCACGCAACGGTCGGGAATGCGTTCGTCAGATTCGGGGCACTCGTATGTTCGAGGGTTGTCGTCATGATCTCTCCACCCATCGACAATCGCGGTATGCGGGCAAGTTAGACGAATCGGACCCCGGATGCCCGGAAAACCCGGGAGGCGTCGCGAAAAGGACGCCGATCTTCGCGAATCAGGCCGCTGGCTCGATCCTGACTCCCACGACCCGGAACCGCTTGGCGACGAACGCCGAATCTGCGAGCGACGCATTCCCCGCCGGATTGGCGCCCGTCACATGGAAGTCCGAGAACGCAGCGGACTGGTTCACGAAGAGGCCCCCTGTGAGGTTGAATGCGACCGAGACCCCTCCGTCGACGGCCGCATCGATGATCTCCTCCATCACGGCGTCGTCCGTGGTGTACGCCAGCCACGTGATGGCTCCGCTCTCGATCGCGGCCGACCTCGCCGCGGCGATCGCGTCCTGGGTTGAATCGGCCCGAACGATGTAGATGATCGGCCCGAACATCTCATGGCTGTGGGCCTCGTCGGAGGCGTCGACCTCGATGATCACCGGAGTCCGGACGACGGCGGCGGGGAACTCGTCGTTGGCCACGACGCGCGACGGCGAGAGGATCCGCCCAGACGACGAGGCCTTGCCCAATCGCTCGAGCGTCGCCTCGCCCTTGATCGCACCGAGGACGCCCGCTGCCCTGGCATCATCGCCAAGCAGGCCGTCCACGGCGGCGACGAACGCGGTGACGACCTGATCGTACGGCACGACGTCGTCGCCGACCTTCACCCCGGATTCGGGAATGAACAAGTTCTGGGGGGTCGTGCACATCTGGCCCGAGTACATCGTCATCGAAACGGACAGGTTCCGGAGGACGGCGGGTAGGTCGTGCACCGAGTCGAGGATCACCGAGTTGACTCCCGCCTTCTCGGTGTAGACGTCCGCGTGGGTCGCATTCTCCTCCAGCCATCGTCCGAACGTCGATCCACCCGTGTAGTCGACGATGCCCACCTCCGGCCGCATCACGAGATCCTTCGCGATGGGAGCTTCGGGCGTGTCGACAAGGAGTTGGATCACGTCGGGATCGAACCCTGCGTCGGTCATGACGGCACGGGCGGTTCGCACGAGGATGGCGAAGGGCAGGATCGTCCCCGGGTGCGGCTTCACGATGACGGGGTTGCCTGCGGCAAGGGACGCGAAGACACCCGGGTACCCGTTCCACGTCGGGAACGTGGACACGCCGATCGTCACGGCGACGCCGCGAGGCCTGATGATCCAGCGCTTGTCGATCACGAGCGGATCCCGTTGACCCTGCGGCTTCTCCCAAGTCAACGGAGCGGGTATCCGGGTCTGCTCGTGGTAGGCGTAGGCGATCGCCTCGAGTGCGCGGTCGAGTGCATGGGGTCCACCTGCCTGGAACGCCATGAGGAAGCTCTGCCCTGTCGTGTGCATGACGGCGTGGGCCATGGTGAAGGAATCCTTCGACAGGCGATCGAGGATCTCGAGGCACACGCCGGCCCTGGTTGCTGCTGTGGCTCGACCCCAGGTCCGCATCGCTGCGACCGCATCCTCGATCGTGGCATCGACGGTCGTCGACGGATACTCGATCCCGAGCTCCAGGCCGTACGGGGAGGACTCCGCGACGGCCCCATACCCGTAGTTCGACTGGTCCAGCGTGAACGGGTGGCCGAGCATGGCGTCGAACGCCTCCTGTCCGGCTCCCGGTGCCTCCTCGCCGTACGCCTTCGGATGCTCTGGAAAGGCACTCCAATAGGTTCGGGAAGAAATCGCCTCGACGGCTCGGTCGATCGTCTCACGATGGGCGTCGAAGAAGTCAGGCACGCAGATGTCCTTTCCTGGGTCGATCGCGCCAGCGTACCGATACCGGCGGTCGCGTGGGTCCGCGAGCGTGCGACACGCCAAGCGTGTTCCCGTAGGCTGGCACCCATGGAAGCCTTCCTCCTCGATTACATCCGCACACCGATCGGCCGGTTCGCCGGCACGCTGGCGCCCGTCCGACCCGATGACCTCGCTGCGACCGTGATCGCCGCGATCGTCGCGTCGAGCGGCATCGAGCCGGACAGGATCGACGACGTGTACTTCGGAGCGGCGAACCAGGCGGGCGAAGACAACCGGAACGTGGCGAGGATGTCGGCACTCATCGCCGGCCTCCCCGTCGAGGTGCCGGGAAGCACGGTCAACCGTCTGTGCGGATCCGGAATGGAGGCAATCGGTCTCGCCGCACGAACGATCAGAGCCGGGGAGGCCGACATCATCGTCGCCGGAGGTGTGGAGTCGATGAGCCGGGCACCGAAGGTCATGGCGAAGGCAGCATCCGCATTCGACCGCTCCGTCCATGTACACGACACGACGATCGGCTGGCGCTTCATCAATCCACGCATGAGGGAGCGTTTCGGAACCGACGAGATGCCCGGCACCGCCGAGAACGTCGCCAAGGAGTTCGAGATCTCCCGGGAGGACCAGGACGCCTTCGCCCAGCGGAGCCAGGAACGCGCTGGAGCCGCTACTTCGCGTGGGTTCTTCGGTGGTGAGATCGAACCCGTGAGGGTTCCCCATCCCCGTCGTGAAGACACCATCGTGTCCGAGGACGAACACCCACGACCGGATTCGACCCTCGACAGACTTGCGTCGCTTGCGCCCATCTTCGAAGGGGGAACAGTGACCGCGGGCAACGCCTCAGGCATAAACGACGGCGCCGCAGCAACGGTCGTCGTCAGCGACCGCGCCCTCGAGAAGCTCGGCCGCCGGCCCATGGCACGCATCGTCGGGATGGCGACGGCAGGCGTGCCGCCTCGCATCATGGGCATCGGCCCGGTACCGGCGACGAAGAAGTTGCTCGAGCGAACCGGTACATCGCTGGGCGAGATCGAGGCTATCGAGCTCAACGAGGCGTTCGCGTCCCAGTCCCTCGCCTGCCTGCGCGAGCTCGGGCTACCCGATGATGCCGAGCACGTGAACCCGAACGGCGGGGCAATAGCCATCGGCCATCCCCTGGGGATGTCGGGAGCCCGACTCGTCGGCACCGTTGCCCGCGAGACGAACGCACGGGGCGGGCGCTACGGTCTCGCGACGATGTGCATAGGTGTCGGCCAGGGCATTGCGCTGCTCGTCGAGCGGATCACCTAGCGACAGCGCCGCCAGTTACTCGTTTCGCTCGGTGACGGTCGGATCGACCGACTTCGGCCACTGGGCGGTGACGGTGTAGGCCACGCCCTCGGCGATGTTCACTGCGTGGTCCGCGATCCGCTCGAAGAATCGGGCGATCCGCGACAACTCGATACCCGATTCGACACCGATCGATATCGACTCCCGCGCCAGATCCTGATAGAACTGGCTGCAGATGTCATCCACCACGTCGTCGTCGTTGTCCAGCCTGAACCCGGCAGTGGCATCCATCTCGTCGAGGGCCTCGATGCCCCTCCCGAACAGCGCAGTCGACTCGTCGACGAGCCTGCCGAGGGTCGCCTTGAGGCCAGGTGTCAAGCTGAACCCGTCCACCCTCCTCATCGCCTTGGCACAGTTGACCGCGAGGTCTCCGCTTCGCTCGAGTTCGTAGAGCATGCGTGTCGCGGACACGAGGAAGCGCAGGTCCTTCGCAACGGGCTGCTGACGTGCAAGCACATCGAAGACCTGATGCTCGAGCTTGGTGTACAAAGCGTCGACCTCGGTGTCCACTCGTTCGATCTCAGCCGCGAGATCCAGTCGGTTGTCGAGGACCGCATCTCCGGCCCGCTTGGCGTTCTCGAGGACCAGCGATGCCATCTGGACCAGTCCGCTGTGGATCTGGTGGAGTTGTTCGCCGAACGCGTGCCGGATCTCGGCATGCTCCTCGGCGATCGGCGTTGCGTTGGTGATATCGGTCATCCGAACCGTCCTGTGATGTAGTCCTCCGTGGCCTTTTCCCGTGGAGAGGTGAACAACTCGTCCGTCGGGCTGTACTCGACGAGGTATCCCGTCCGTTGACCCTTCGTGTCGAGCGCAACGTTGAAGAATGCCGTCATGTCCGACACCCGTGCCGCCTGCTGCATGTTGTGGGTGACGATGATTATCGAGTACTGCTCCTTGAGCTGGATCATGAGCTCCTCGATCCGGAGCGTAGCGATCGGATCGAGCGCTGAGCATGGCTCGTCCATGAGGATCACATCGGGTTCCGTGGCTATGGCCCGCGCAATGCACAGTCGCTGCTGCTGGCCCCCCGAGAGTGAGAGTCCGCTCTCCTTCAATTTGTCCTTCACCTCATCCCAGAGGGCAGCGCGGCGCAGGGCTCCCTCGACCAGGTCCCCCATGTCTGCCTTCGAGCCGCGGAACCCGTTGACCTTCGCACCCCATGCGATGTTGTCGTGTATCGACTTCGGGAACGGGTTCGGCTTCTGGAACACCATACCGATGCGTCGCCGGATCTCGACCGGATCGATGCCCTGCGCGTAGATGTTCTCCCCGTGGTATCTGACCTCCCCGTCGACACGGGCCGACGGGATGAGGTCGTTCATTCGGTTGAGGGATCGCAGAACCGTCGACTTCCCACATCCCGATGGTCCGATGAGGGCGCTGATCTGGTTGAACGCGAAGCTGAGAGAGACCTCGGCGACGGCCTTGAAGTCGCCGTAGAACACGTCCATCTCGCGAGTCTCGAGGACTCCCGGGGTGCTGGCCTCCGGCACCTCCCCGGTGGCGTGGGAGGGCAGCGCGAAATCGGCCTCGATGTCGCTGTGGTCCTCGGTCCGCCACGCCGTGTCGACACCTGCAGGCTCATTTCGGTCGTGGTCAGTCACTGGAGTCTCCTCGAGTATCGATTGCGAAGAAGTACGGCACCGGCGTTGAGCAGGAGCAGGAGGATCAGCAGGGTGAGGCTCGCGGCGGCAGCGAGGTGCCTCCACTCGAACTGCGGGAAGGACGACCATTGGAAGATCTGGATCGGCAGGGCAGTGAACTGGCTGAACGGACCGGATGGGCTGGTCGTGATGAAGCTCGCCGCCCCCACGAGGATGAGCGGTGCGGTCTCCCCGATGGCTCGCGCCACCGCAAGGATCGTGCCGGTGAGAATGCCGGGGAGGGCGAGGGGGAGGACGTGGCTCCTGACCGTCTGCCAGCGGGTCCCTCCGATAGCCATACCGGCCTGCCTGAGGGAGTTCGGCACGGCGCGGATGGCCTCCTGGGAGCTGATGATCACGACGGGAAGCGTCAAAACCCCCATGGTGAGCCCTGCAGACAGGACAGTCCGACCGTTCGGCGCACCCTCCCCGAACAGGGATCCCGAGGTGAATGGCTCCATGACCCTCACGAACACCGCAAGGCCCAGCATGCCGTAGACGATGGACGGCACTCCTGCGAGGTTGTTGATGTTCGTCT
>CAZYGP010000136.1:0-1112 GCA_964647265.1 uncultured Acidimicrobiaceae bacterium
CGGGACACCTCGCAGCGTCACTGACCTTCACGATGATCATCGTCGTGAGCGATGGAACGCCTTCGTTCCCAGCATTCGCCATCGGCTTCGTACCGATCTCGATCACCTACGCGGTGCTCATCCCGAACCTCAACTCGGCGGCGCTGGTGCCTATGGGTGCGATTGCTGGAACCGCATCCGCCGTGATCGGCGCAACGACGCTGCTCGGGGGATCAGTCATCGGATCGCTCGTCGATCTGGCCTACGACGGGTCCGTGCTCCCCTTCGGTATCGCCGCCGGTGTGCTCGGCATCGTGGCTTTCGGCCTGACGGCATGGGCGCAGCGGGAATGGGGCGACAGTGTCCAACCTGAACCGGCTGCAGCGCGCTCCTCGTAGGACCCTTCGTACACTTCGGTCGTGTTCCACATCTCATCGTTCTACCGCTTCGTAGCCCTCGACGACTTCGCCGACCTCAGGGCGGGGATCGTGGCCGTTTGTGACGACCATGCCGTCAAGGGCACCATCCTCCTCGCCCCTGAGGGATTGAACGGCACGATCGCCGGTTCAGCGGACGGCGTCGAGGCCGTCCTCGCACACGTTCGAGCGGACCCGAGACTCGAAGCGATGGCAGTGCGGAGGGCCACATCGGACAAGGACCCGTTCTTCAGGCTGAAGGTCCGCCTCAAGCGGGAGATCGTGTCGCTCGGCGTGGGTCAGGTCGACCCGTCGATGACCGCGACCCGCGTCCCGGCCACCGAGTGGAACGCCCTCGTCAGCGAACCGGCCACGATCGTCGTCGACACGCGGAACGCCTACGAGGTCGCCATCGGAACCTTCCAGGGCGCCGTCGACCCCCGAACCGCGTCATTCACCGAATTCCCTGCGTGGGTCGAGGCCTCTGGCATCGACAGGGACGCGCCGATCGCGATGTTCTGCACAGGGGGCATTCGCTGCGAGAAGGTCACTGCCTGGCTCACCGATCGCGGCTTCACGAACCTGTTCCAGCTCGACGGGGGCATCCTCGCCTATCTGGAACAGATCGACGCCTCGGAGTCCCTGTGGGATGGCGAGTGCTACGTGTTCGACCGGCGCGTTTCCGTCGGCCACGGCCTCGTACCCGGAACCATGGAG
>CAZYGP010000136.1:1122-6112 GCA_964647265.1 uncultured Acidimicrobiaceae bacterium
TCGACGACTCCGGACGAGAGACCCCCGGGTATCGCGTGGGCGTCGTGTGCGGCGCCTGCTGCGACGGGATCTCGCAGGATCGGATGGAGCGGTTCACGGAGCGTCAGAAGCAGATGGACCTCGCATCGGCACGGGGGACGACGCACCTCGGTCGGTCGACGTGAGGCGCATCGGCCTCCTCGGTGGCATGAGCTGGGAGTCCTCGGTGGAGTACGAGCGGCTCATCAACACGGAGGTCCGGAGGCGGCTCGGTGGGTCCGCGTCCGCTGACCTGGTCGTGCGCTCGTACAACTTCGCGGTGATCCAGGAACTCCAGGAGGCCGACCGATGGGACGACGCGGGAGCCTTGTTGGCGGCCGATGCGCTGAGCCTTGTCGCCAGCGGAGCGGAGCTGATCGCCCTCTGCACGAACACGATGCATCGAGTCGCACCGGCGATCGAGCAGGCGATCGACGTCCCGTTCATCCACATCGCCGATGCGACGACGGCAGCAATCCACGGAGCCGCCGTTTCGACCGTCGGGCTCCTCGGCACCCGGTACACGATGGAACACGAGTTCTACAGGGGACGGCTCGAGCGTGGCGGTATCGACGTCGTGATTCCGGGGGACGACGATCGCGCCGTGGTCCATGACACCATCTTCGACGAGCTCGTGCGGGGAATCATCTCCGACGGGTCGCGCTCGGAGTTCCTCCGGGTCGTCGACACCCTCGTCGACCGCGGTGCCGAGGGGATCGTCGCCGGCTGCACCGAGATCGAGCTCCTCGTCGGCCCCGACGACCTCGGGATCCCGTACTTCCCGACCACGGCGCTCCACGCCGGAGCCATCGTCGACGCCTCCCTCGCCTGAGGCGATCAGCCCGCCAAGGCCTCTCCCAATCGGTCCGGCAATCGGTCCCGGGAGAAATCCGGGTTCATCAGTCAGCCACTGGACATCACCTCCAGAGTTCATTAGTCTCTGACTCAGCAAAATCAGTCTGCCGAGGTACCCAAAGTTGCTCGATGGCAGATGACCTAGGAGGTATCCGGTGTCAGGACCGATTCGGTTGGTTGCGGTCGCGGCGGTCGTAGGAGTGGTGGCGGGGCTATCGCTGATGTTTGCGTCGACCGGTGTTGTCGAGAACGATCCGGAGAACAACGTGTTCGTCCCTGACGAGCTGTTGATGGACCTCAATGTCAAGGCTGCGTACGACGACGAAGAGATTCACTGGCTGTTCAACTGGGACACCGACAATCCGGGTTTCTCGCACGACTACTTCGCCTTCGAGGGGGGCGAGTGGGTTCGGTACGGCCGGGGTGCGCCGGGCGGTGATCCCGACAGCCTGCAGGAGGATCGAGTTGCCTTCATGGTTGACGACGGCAAAGTCGAGGGCTTCCGTGAGTACGGCGGCTACATGACCATCTTGGACTATGCGATGGCCGGCTACTCGAACCAGGCTCCCGAGGAAGAGGTCGTGGCAGCGATCGGCGAGGAAGAGGTGTCGAAGTTCCTCCCCGAGACACGAAAGGAAGCCGGCGACTGGCGGGGGCTTCGTCCGGAGGACGAGCTTGCCAGACTCCGGGAGAACGGATACTTCCTCGACATGTGGCACTGGCGAGCTCATCGATCGAATCCGATCGGATACTCAGACGATCAGGCGGTGTTCGCGTCCCGCGACACCGACGACGGTCAGAGCGTGTTCAAGACGAACTTCGACGAAGAGACCGATTTGCCTGCGTTCATGTTCGACTCGGACAAGACGGGCCAGTATGCGATGAACCTCGAGAAGCTGCTGAACTTCGAGTACACGCAGGACGACTTCTACTACCTGTCCGAGGACATCGCAGTTCCGTTCGACCCCGACCACGAGTGGCAGGAAGGCGACGTGATCCCGCGCCGCTTGCTCCGCGAGCCCGAAGGGTCAGCCGGCGACATCTTCGCCCAGGGGATCGCCACCGAGAACGAGTGGACCGTCGAGTTGAGCCGTGCGCTCGATACCGGCAATGCGCTCGATGACAAGGCCCTCACCGATCTGGGCCTCTACAACGTGGCGTTTGCCGTGCACATCAACGCAACCGGTGGCCGCTGGCACTACGTGTCGTTCCCCTTCTCCCTCGGCCTGGGCCGTGACGCACAGATCGAAGCCGTCCCGTTCACCGGCGATCAGCCACCGTGGGACGACATCGGCTGGACCGAGATCACCCTGCTCTACCCCGGCCAGATGGGCTACAACCACGCAGCCAGTGACGCCCACGCCGGCGCGGACGCGGTGCGTGCGTGGACACCGATTCGGGTCGGGCACAGCGAAGAGGATCTGGCGTACGCCACTGTCGAAGCAGAGTTCACCGACGAGATCCGCTCGCAGTGGTTGCTCACAGGCGCCGCCTGGCTGTTCTTCGTGATCGCCTCCACGGTGGCCGTTGCTCGCATCACCCGCAAGAATCACAACAAGTCGGAGGTCACGGCATGAAGCCCGCCTATCACGCCATCGTCGTCAGCCTCGTCACGGGCCTGTTCTTCTTCGCGGTCCTCGCGGTAGTCTTCCGTGCGCTGCTTCAGTGGCGCAAGATGGACGATCGACCGATCGCGACCTACGCCGACCGTGCCGCAATCGGTGCGGCAGCGATAGGTATCTTCCTCACGGTCGTCGGCATCATCACCGGGTTCCTGCAGTGGCCACTCGAGGCCACCCTCCGTTCCTCGCTCATGCGCAACAAGATCCTGGCATCGTTGCTGGTTCTTGCATTCTGGGGGATGTTCCTGATCGTTCGGCTCGTTCGCGGCGCCGACCTATGGAGAAGCCCGGTCATGACCGTCTACGTCACCCTGCTCGCCTTGTCGGGCTTCGCGTTCGGCATGATCACCAACTCGATCGGCGGCGACGTTGCCGGCAACCCGAGCGGCTTCGAGAACATTGTGAGGATCCTCGGCGTTGAGACCCGGTTCACCTTCTACCTGCCGACCTGGCTCAACCTCGTGATCATCGCCAGCGGAGTCGCTCTCGTCGCGATGGCCTTCATCGGCAAGACCCCCGACACGAAGGCAGTGACTGAGTCTGGAAGCACCAATGAGGCGGGTGTGGCGTAGAGCCCGTCATCGGCGCGAACCCAGAGCGGTCCTCATGTGCGACGCATGCGGGTCGCTATGGCGTCGCCGTCGGGTTCGGCTGGCTCGCAGTAGTACTCGGCCCGGCGATCATCTACCACACTGACACTGCGGCCTCAGCGAGGTCCGGCATCCGCGTTGCCCAGCTCTGATAACGACGAGTTCCGGCCGATGATCGCAGTCCGGACCGCTGCATCGAGTGCTGCACCTCAGAAGTGTTGGAGGTTCAGACGTTCTCGAACCCACTCCTAATGCCCGCCAACCGGGCGAGGTGGCGCGTCACCGAAGTGCTGGCCGAGGGCACTCGACGTCGCCGCAGTGGTGTGGGGCTGGTGCGGTCTCGGGGATCGGCTCATGTTGGCGCTGACCGTTCGTGGCTGTTGCTGCCCGTGGCGTGCCCGGGACTCACTCGGACCGGTTGGCGGCGCAAGCATCGTCGTGCCGAAGTAGCGCAGCCCTCTTCGCAACCTGCAAACAGGCAGGGAGCGCTGCCGGAGTCCTGTTTCGCTTGGTGCGGGTATGGAACTCTTCGAAGCCTCACCACCGACCATGTCCGCACTGCCGAGGTGCCGGAGCGCTGACGACTGTCGCCAGCACTTGCGGCCTACGCATCGATCGCGATGTTCTGTACTGGGGCTACCCCTCATCATTGGATCTCACCATCATTGGATCGCTGGAAGAAGCGGATCGCTGGAAGAAGCCCAATAACTCATTCGTAAGCCACTAGACATTGCCGCCAGAATTGATTAGTCTCTAACTCAGTAATGAAGTAACTTGTGAAATATTTCACAAGCCCAACGAAGAAAGAGCGACAACATGGCAAAGCGACTCCGGATGGTCGGAATCGTCATGGTCGTGTTCGGCGTCGTATTCGCGGGTGCGGGTGTCTACGCCTTCACGCAGGTCCAGGCAGGCAACAACTCCCTGGAGACCTTCAGCACCGCACAGAACGTGGTGCTGAGCTACAACGAGGACGGGCAACTCATCGATCGTGGCACCACGGAGACGGCCGAGGCGATCAAGTCGTTGCTCAGCGATGAATGGGGATACCCGATCAACGACGCTGACCTCGACCCGAACGATCCCCTCGTCAACACGGCGACCGAGTACATGTTCCAGATGGCCACGATCGGCTATCACATCCTGAACGACACCCAGACGGTCGTCCTTGATGAGGCAGTCGAGTACGAGGGCGAGAACTTCGCCGCAGGCACCTACGAGCTGTTCATCCGCACCGTCGGCGAACGCGGCGAGCTCGGCGGCTACTGGACCGACTTCGACCGGATGCACCCGATCGAGGGGCCAGCGAGGGGCCAGGCTTGGTCCGGCACCGCACACGGGCTCTTCGGTGAGCTCGGCGTCGGGACGGTGACGGCCTCCACGCTCCAGCTCGCGAACGGCATCTCGGCCATGATCGTCGGTCTCGGCCTCACGATCATCCTCCTCGGCGCAGGCATGATCTGGACCGCCACTGGCAAGGAAGAAGGCGACGTCAAGGTCGCCACATCCGACAACTAGCCGGAGCCCGCAAGCGTCTGGGACCCAGACGTCGGAGTGGAAGAGGGGGCCCGAAAGGACCCCCTCTTCCGTTGCGTCTCTTCCGTTGCGTCGCGCGACGGACGCATTCGACGGGCGTGCTCACCGTCCCATGGCATAGAACTCGTCGTTCGGCCTCAACGACAGGGCGTTGGCCATCCGGTTGGACATGCCGAAGAGTCCCGTGATGGCCACCATGTCCCAGATATCGTCGTCATCGAATCCATGTCCCCGCAGCGTCTCGAAGTCGGCATCGCCGACCGAACGGGAATCGAGTGCGACCTTGATCGCGAAGTCGAGCATCGCCCGCTGCCTGTCCGTGATGTCGGCCTTGCGGTAGTTGATGGCGACCTGATCGGCGACGAGAGG
>CAZYGP010000137.1:0-6090 GCA_964647265.1 uncultured Acidimicrobiaceae bacterium
CAGCAATAGTCGAACTCGATGCCCTGACCGATCCTGTTGGGGCCCGACCCGAGGACCATCACCGTGCCCGGCCCGGGGGGCGATGCCTCGGACTCGTCCTCGAACGTGCTGTAGAAGTACGGAGTGCGGGCTTCGAACTCGGCAGCACATGTGTCGACGGTCTTGAACGTCACCTCGACGCCGTTCTCCGAGCGCATGGATCGGACGGTTCCGGAGTCGACGTTCCACAGGTAGGCGATCTGTCCATCGGAGAAGCCCATCCGCTTGGCCTTGCGCAGGAGATCCGGGTTCGCCTGGTGTGACTCGAGATCTCGACGCATCTCGGTGATCTGGAGGATCTGGTCGACGAACCAGGGGTCGATGTGCGTCGCGGTAGTGATCTCGTCGGGCGGGAACCCCCTCCTCAGGGCAGTCTCGACCTGGAAGAGCCGCGAGGGGCTCGGCACGGAGATCGCACCGAGGAGCTCGCCGTCCGCGAGCCCATCGTACGTTGCCTCACCGGGGTCGCCGTTGAGGCCGAGTCTGCCGGTCTCGAGACTCCTCATCGCTTTCTGGAGTGCTTCGGGAAACGTCCTCCCGATGGCCATCGCCTCGCCGACTGACTGCATCGACGTCCCGAGGATCGGCGGAACCGAGGGGAACTTGGCGAAGTCGAATCTCGGCACCTTCACGACCACATAATCGAGAGCGGGTTCGAAGGACGCTGGCGTTTCCCCTGTGATGTCATTGGTGATCTCGTCGAGGGTGAATCCAACGGCGAGCATCGCTGCCATCTTCGCGATCGGGAATCCGGTTGCCTTGGAGGCGAGTGCCGATGATCTCGAAACCCGTGGGTTCATCTCGATGACGATGCGCCGCCCCGTTCGCGGATCGACGGCGAACTGGACGTTCGAGCCGCCCGTCTCGACCCCGATGACGCGCAGGCAGGTGATCGCGTCATCCCGCATCGCCTGGTACTCGCGATCCGAGAGTGTCATCGCGGGGGCAACCGTGATCGAATCCCCTGTGTGGACACCCATAGGGTCGAGGTTCTCGATCGAGCACACGATCACGGCGTTGTCCGCGCGATCGCGCATCACCTCGAGCTCGAACTCCTTCCATCCATAGACGGACTCCTCGATCAGCACCTCGCTGATCGGTGACGTCGCGAACCCGTTCGCCACGATCCGCTCGAATGAGGCATGGTCGTGGGCGAGCCCCGTTCCTCCCCCGCCGAGGATGAAGCTCGGTCGAACCATGACGGGATATCCGAGCGCGCTGGCGGCGTCGAACGCTTCTCCCATGGTTGTCACGTAGAAGGCCCTTGGCGTCTCGAGGCCCGCCGCATCCATGAGCTTCTTGAATCGGCCCCGGTCCTCGGCGGCATCGATGGCGTCGAGGCTCGCCCCGAGCACCTCGATGCCGAGTTCGTCGAAGACACCCATCCTGGCGAGGTCCATGGTCACATTGAGGGCTGTCTGGCCGCCGAGGGTCGGCAGGATGGCGTCGGGCCGCTCCTTCCTGAGCACCTGGGCAACGACGTCCGGCGTGATGGGTTCGATGTATGTGGCGTCCGCGAACTCCGGGTCTGTCATGATCGTCGCCGGATTCGAGTTGACGAGGATCACCCGGTAGCCGAGCTCTTTGAGGACCTTGACGGCCTGTGTTCCCGAGTAGTCGAACTCGCACGCCTGTCCGATGATGATCGGTCCCGATCCGATGACGAGGATCGATGTGATGTCGGTGCGTTCAGGCACGTGCACCGACCGCCACGGACACGAACTTGTCGAAGAGCACGGAGGCATCGTTCGGCCCGGGGGCGGCCTCAGGGTGGTACTGGACGGACCATGCCGCAGCATCGTGACACTCGAGCCCCTCGTTCGTGCCGTCGTTGAGGTTGAGGTGGGTCTCGCTCACCTCACCGAAGTCGGTCTCCACTCTCGTGGGGGGGAGGTCGGGCCCCACGGGGCCGCCGGAGGTCGGTCGCTCACGACCGCTGATCGACCAGAGATCCACAGCGAACCCGTGGTTCTGTGACGTGATCTCGACCCTGCCGTCGCTCATCCGCCGGACAGGGTGGTTCCCTCCGTGGTGTCCGAAAGGGAGCTTGAACGTGCGCGCACCCAACGCGAGGCCGAGGACCTGGTGTCCGAGGCATATCCCGAACACCGGGACTTCTCCGAGGAGGGACCGCACGTTCGCCACCGCGCCCGTGAGGGGCTCGGGATCGCCAGGCCCATTCGAGAGGAACACGGCATCAGGTTCCATCGCGAGGACCTCGCCGGAGGGAGTCGAGGCGGGCACGACGGTGATTTCGAGCCCTCGGTTCACCATGGCATCGAGGATGTCCCTCTTGATGCCGAAGTCGTACGCGACGATCGACGCGATGGCCTCGCCGCGTGCTGGCCTCGTGTAGGGGGATGTCGTCGTCACTGTCGAGACGAGGTCCTGCCCGACCATTCTGGGGAGCGAGGCCGCGATCGTGGCGAGATCTCCGATGTCGGAGTCCGTGCCGATCGCTACAGGCATCGCACCGCGGTCGCGGATGTGGCGTGTCAGTCGCCGGGTGTCGATGTCGGTGAGCGCGATGACCCGGTGCCGTGACAGGTACTCCTCGATCGGCTCCGTCGACCTCCACGACGAAGCGACCCTGGACATCGACCTGGTGACGAGCGCTCTGGCGTGGATGGTCTCCGCCTGATCGTCGAGGGGTGTCGATCCGTAGTTCCCGATGTGGGGAGCGGTCAGGACGACGACCTGCCCTGCGTAGGACGGGTCGGTCAGGATCTCCTGGTAACCGGTCATGGCCGTGTTGAAGACGATCTCGCCGGTGGCCGTCCCGATCCCCCCGACCGCCGTACCCCGGAATACCGCACCGTCGGCGGTCACGAGGGCTGCGGACGTCACCGAGTCTCCAGGTGCGTAACTCGTCCCTCGTACACGGTCGCCAGCACCTTCCCGGTCAGGGCACGACCGAGGTAGGGCGCGTTGCGGGACTTCGAGCGTGTCGTCGTGGGAACCCAGGAGGCCCCGGGGTCGAAGACGACGAGGTTCGCAGCGGTGTCAGGCCCAACGGGTCGTCCGTGGCCGCTGAGGCCTGCGATCCTTGCGGGTTCCACCGCCATGCGGTCGAAGAAGGCCACCTGGTCGAGGGCCGTGCATGTCCTCACGACCGAGGCGGCCCACTCGAGGCCGAGCACACCGTTCGGAGCCGCTTCGAACGGAACCTCCTTGTCGATGGCTGCGTGGGGTGCGTGATCCGTGGCGACCACGTCGATGACGCCCCGCTCGAGCCCATCGACGAGCGCCTCCCTGTCCGACGCCTCGCGAAGGGGTGGCATCATCTTGTAGTTGGAGTCCGTTGTCGCCACGTCGTCATGGGTGAACATGAGATGGTGGGGCGTCACCTCTGCGGTGACCCTGACTCCTTCATCGAGCGCTCGCTCGATCAGTGGGAGCGACGTTGCGGTCGACAGGTGCTGGATGTGGTAGCGAACCCCTGTCATCGCCGCAAGGGTGAGATCCCGTGCGATGATGATGTCGTCTGCCTGGGCCGGGATGCCGTACATGCCGAGCCTCGACGACACCGATCCCTCGTGCATGTGCCCGGATGCCGAGAGCGATGGATCGATGGCGTGCTGGCAGACGACCCCCCCGAGCTCGGCGAGGTATTCCATCGCGAGTCGCAGGACCGAGGCTCGCGCAACGGTAGCCCCGTCGTCGGTGAAGATCCTGACCCCCGCGTCCCACAGCTCGTCGATGTGCGCCATCGTTTCCCCAACGCGTCCGAGCGTGAGGCATCCACTCGGCACGACCTCCACGAGACCGACTTGCCTACCCCGGTCCCGTACGAACCGGGCGAGGTGGCCTGCATCGATCGCCGGGTCCGTGTTCGGCATGGCCACGATGGCGGTGTAGCCCCCTGCCGCCGCTGCAGCCGATCCGGAAGCGATGTCCTCCGTCCATTCCGCACCCGGCTCGCGGAGGTGCGCGTGGAGATCGACGAAGCCGGGGCCGACCCATGCGCCGCTGGCGTCGACGACGGTCCGCGCCTCGCCGAGATCGGTCCCGATCCCTACCACCGACCCGGACCGGATCGCGACGTCGACGTTCTCGACGCCGTCGTCCGTGAGTACGGATCCGCCTGTGATGACGAGATCATGCATTGTGATCACCTCCGAGGAGTGAAAACAGAACGGCCATTCTCGCGGCGACGCCGTTCGTCACCTGCTCGAGCACGAGCGAGCGTTCGTGGTCCGCGACATCGTGGCCGATCTCGACCCCGCGGTTCATGGGACCCGGATGCATGACGACCGCGTCGGCGTGCAGGCGGTCGAACCTCTCCGAGGTCATCCCGAAGCGGGTGGTGTACTCAGCAAGGGAGGGGAACACGGAGCCTCCACCCCGCTCGGTCTGGACGCGCAGGAGGTACACGACGTCGAGCTCCTCGAGGACGGAGTCGATGTCGGTACTCGTGGTGACGGGCCACGCTTCGGGATCGAGCGGAAGGAGGGTCGGCGGGCCAACGAGCGTGACGATGGCACCCAGCGTCGCCATTGCGAAGATGTTCGAGCGTGCGACGCGTGAGTGCCTGATGTCGCCGACGATCGCGATCCTCAGCCCGTCGAGGGTGCCGAAGCGCTGTTTGATCGTCAGGCAGTCGAGAAGTGCCTGGGTCGGGTGCTGGTGGGCTCCGTCGCCACCGTTGACGATCGGAATGTCGAGCCACTCGGCGATGCGCCACGGAGCTCCGGTCTCCTTGTGGCGCACCACCATGAGGTCGACACCCATCGCCATGACCGTGAGTGCGGTGTCCTTGAGCGACTCCCCTTTGGACAGCGACGACGTTCCCGGTGAGAACGAGACCGTGTCCGCCGACAGCGCCTTTGCAGCCTTCTCGAACGACATCCGGGTCCTCGTAGACGGCTCGAAGAACATCGTTGCGACGGTCTTGCCCCGAAGTGCGGGCACCTTCGGTATCGGCCTCGTGAGGACCTCGGAGAACTCGTCCGCCTCGGTGAGCAGCTCCTCGAGAGTGGTACGGGAGAGGCCCTCGGTCGTGAGCAGGTGTTTCATGCCTCGCCTTCCCTTCCTGTCCAGACCCCGTCGACGCCGTCGGTCTCTGTGAATCGAACGGACACGTGCTCGTCGAGTGATGTCGGGAGGTTCTTGCCGACGAAGTCCGCGCGAATCGGCAGCTGCCTGTGGCCGCGGTCGACGACGACGGCGAGCTGGACGGCAGCGGGTCGACCGATGTCGGCAAGGGCGTCGAGGGCGGCCCTGATGGTGCGACCCGTGAACAGCACGTCGTCCGCGAGGACGACGACGGATCCGTCGATCGAACCGGGTATCTCCGTCGGGCCGATCCTGGTTCTGGGCCTGGTATCGATGTCATCGCGATACATGCCGATGTCGATGCTCCCCGCCGGGATGGGATGCCCGGCAATGGCTGAGAGGGCGGAGCCGATCCTGGATGCGAACGGGACACCGCGTGTCGGGATTCCGAGGACGATGATGCCCTCCGGGCCGTGGTTGCGTTCGACGATCTCGTGCGCGATACGCGTGGTCGCGCGTGTGAGGTCGTCCTCCGTCATCACCTGGGGCACGCCCACCCCCGATCCGTTGGGGACGTAGAAACACGAACGCCGTGCCCCTGCGTGCACGGCGATTGGTGGATTGTCATGGTTCTCCTTCCTTGTCGGCCTCACGGGACCGGGTTAAAGGACGGTGTGTCGGTAGCAGCGTACTACACGTCGGATTCGTCGGCGCCGATGTCCGCGATGGCATCGAGCACACCGTTCACGAAAGCCGCACTCCGTGCCGTCGAGTACCGTTTTGCGATCTCGACGGCCTCCGTGATCACGATTCCCTTGGCGAGTTCGGTGTAGCGCAACTCGAACGTCCCGAGGCGGATGATGTTGCGATCCACGGCATTCATCCTGTCCACTCGCCATCCCGTCGACACGCGCTCGATGACAGCGTCGATCGCGTGACGGTGTTGCCATGTTCCGAATGCGAGGGCACCAGCGCGATGGGACAGGGCGGTGCCGTCGATCCCCTCGGAACGAAGCACGTCGGCGGCGTACAGGGCCCCGAGTGCATCGACTCGGA
>CAZYGP010000138.1:0-6037 GCA_964647265.1 uncultured Acidimicrobiaceae bacterium
TCATCGCAGCTCTCGGCACGGTGACCTCCTGGTCGATCGTCGACGGACAACTCCACCTGGAAGGTTCCGGCGAACCGCTCGTGTTCGATCCTGCTCCCGAGGTGCCGACGGAGGCCCTCGTCGACACGACCTGGATCCTCGACACTGTCATCGACGGTGACGCGGCATCGACCCCCCTTGGTGATGAGGCGACACTCGTGCTCGCAGCCGACGGCACCGTCACCGGGTCGACCGGATGTCGCACCTTCTCCGGCACATGGGTCGAGCGCAACGGGCAGATAGTCTTCCCCGAGCTCGCCATGGAGGGTGACTGCTCTGCGGATCTCGCCGACCAGGACGGCCTCGTCGTGAATGTCCTCGGCGACGGTTTCACGGCTGAGATCGACGGGTCCACGCTCACCATCACGTCGATGGGCAACGAGGGCCTCATCTACACCGCGGCATCCTCCTGAGCAGCTCCCTTCCCTGTTCCTGCGTCCCTGGGTTCCACCCATGGGTGGTGGAACCCGGTTACGCAAGAAGGGTGTGGTGAGGGGCGTAGTCTCACCGTGGGAGGTACCGATGAAGATCGCAAGACTGAACCACGCCGTCCTGTTCGTGAGCGACCTGGAGCGTTCCCTGTCGTTCTACACCGAGGTGTTCGGCTTCGAGGTCATCGCACGCGAGCCACGAGCCAACGCCGCCTTCCTGCGCGCTCCGGACTCGGACAACCATCACGACCTCGGCCTGTTCGGGCTCGGACCGCGGGCCGAGGCCAGGCCACGTAACTCCACGGGCCTCTACCACCTCGCGTGGCAGGTCCCGACCATCGACGATCTGGTGGCCGCTCGCGAAACACTCCTTGCCGCGGGCGCCCTCGGTGGGGAGTCATCCCATGGCGCGACCAAGAGCCTCTACGGCGCTGACCCAGACGGCAACGAGTTCGAGGTCATGTGGATGCTGCCTCGCGACGCGTGGGGCGAGCACGAGCACAGCGCCGTGATCGAACGCCTCGACCTACCCGCAGAGGTGGCCCGCTGGGGCGGTGTTGTCACGGCGTAGGGGATTGACCGGGGCGGGTGCGGTGTCGGGGCTCGGTGCTACTCGGCCAGCCAGGCCTTCGCGGCGTCGAGGGAATCGAAGGGGAACAACCTGACCTCCCCTGGAACCATCCAACCGAGGTACTTGATCGCATCGGCGATGGTTCCGTGGTCGGTCACGACCGCGATGCGGTCCCACTTCGACCAATGGTCGATTCCGACCTTCGTGTCCTCCCACATTGCGCCGCCGCTGTAACCGTCGAACTGCGACCCCAGCACGTACAGCAACCTGATCGTGTCGTGCTCGGCCAACGCCGAGCTGATGGCGGGCTCCAGTACCGACTGGTAGTCACCGGCGTCGACGTGACCGACGGCCTCGAAACCGACGATGTTCGCCGGCAGATCCTCGAGCAAACGGATCATGGATCACTCCGATCGTCCCATCCGACTCTACGCACGGCCGAACCGATGCAGGGACTCATCCGGCCGACACCCCCGGTGTCGATCACCGGCTCCTCGCCGCGCGAGGTGTGCCAGACGCAAGGGAGAGAACACCCGAACGAGGAGGACCGCATGGGAATCATGGACAGCATCAAGAACCTGTTTGGCAAGGGTGCGGACGCCGCAGCCGAGCACAAGGACACGGTCAAGGATGGGATCGACAAAGCCGGTGACTTCGCCAAGGACAAGGTCGGTGACGAGCACGCGGACAAGGTCGACAAGGGCGTCGATGCCGCCAAGGACGCAGTAGACAAGCTCGACCAGGACTGATCAGATTTGACTCAGTAATTACTGAGATAGTAGAATGGCGGTGTGAACCGTCAGGACCGTGCCGCCATTCATGCAGCTCTCGGCGATGAGCATCGCCTCCAGATCGCCGAGGCCCTCGCAACCACCGACCTGACCGTTGGCGAGATCCGCGCGCTCATTGACATGCCGAGCAACCTCCTCGCACACCATCTCGACGTGCTCGAGGAAGCTGGTGTGATCCAGCGCAGGACGTCGGAGGGTGACCGACGACGCCGCTACGTCGTGCTCACGCCGGTGGCAGGGGCGTTCGTCGATCCGGCGATTCCTGCGGCGACCGGCACACCTCTGTTCGTGTGCACGGCGAACTCCGCTCGCTCACAGTTCGCCGCCGCCCTGTGGAACCAGCGGACCGGATCCGAGTCGATGAGCGCGGGCACGGAACCCTCCGAGACCGTCAACGCCAGTGCGGTCAGGATTGCATCGGACTTCGGCCTCGATCTCAGTGGGGCGGTGCCGCACGGATACCCGGACGTTGCGATGGCACCGGCCATCGTGATATCCGTGTGCGATCGCGCACGCGAGTTGCCGATTCCGTTCGAGGCGCCCCACCTCCACTGGTCCGTTCCGGACCCTGTGGCCGGCGGAACGGACGACTCCTTCCGAACCGCATTCAGCGACATCGCAACCCGGATCGACCGACTCCTCGAAGTCGCCGCCCCGAGACACTGAGAACCCGAGACGAACGAACGCCAACGCGACGAACCGAAGGACTTGCCATGACAACCATTGGTACGAACCTGACCACCGAACAGCAGCTCCAGATCAAGCAGGCGTCTGCCCGCCTCGCCTCGGACTTCGAGGGCAGTCTCAACACCGAAACGATCGAACGCTTCATGTCGGAATCGATCGCAATGCTCGAACCGAGGGCTACGACGACGATGTGGATTCCCCTCCTCGCCGAGCGATTCACGCGGCAGAGGCTCCGGGCACTGCGCCGCCTCGAGAGCAATTCAACGGACCTCGCTCCGAGCGTGCTGTTCCTCTGCGTGCACAACGCGGGTCGATCCCAGATGGCCGCCGGTTGGATGCGCCACCTCGCAGCTGATCGGGTCGACGTCTACTCGGGAGGCTCGGAACCTGCAGCATCCGTCAACAAGGCAGCCGTGGCCGCCATGGCCGAGATCGGCGTCGACATCAGCGACGAGCTTCCCCAGCCGTGGTCAGATGAGATCGTCCGCGCAGCCGATGTCGTCGTCACCATGGGATGTGGGGACGCCTGCCCAGTGTTTCCCGGGAAACGCTACGTGGACTGGGAGCTCGACGACCCCGCGGGCAAGGCAGTCGAGGATGTACGTCCGATCCGTGACGACATCGAGCAGCGGGTTCGCGGCCTGATGGCCGAGATCGGTGTTACACCGGTCATGTGATCGACCGTGGCGTCGTCTGGGCGATCAGGTAGTCGTCACAGGGAAGGGTCGTTGACGACGATCCGGTACGCGCGCCCCTCGCCGGGAGCGACGTTGTCGACGCGGTGGAAGAACCCGTTGTGCGTAACGGGAACCCCCCGGTGTTCATGGTCGCCTGCGGTCGAGAACACCTCTACGAGCTCGGACGATTCCGGCAGGGACGGCAGGCCGAAGTAGCCTGATTCCGAGTCGAGGTCGTAGTTCACGACGAACACGTATCGGCCGTCGTCATCCCGCATCGTGGTCGGCTCCTGCGTCCAGGCCGCGATGCCGCGCAGGGTCGTGGCGTCCGGTGGCATGAGCCACTTCGTGGTCGAGCCCTCGAGGTCGGGGAGCACGGCCTCCGCGAACAGGCGCAGCGAGGTCAGACGGGCGAACAGCGCTTCGTTCTCCCCCCAGATGAACTCATCGCCAAAGCGAGCCTTCGATGGGTACACGTTCGAGTCGCCCTCCTCGTGGAAGACGAAGAGCTTCGTGTACCGCTCGTTCTCGACCGGCTCGTCGTGGACGTCACGGATCTCGAAGCCGAGTGCCGTGTAGCTGGGCATGTCGGGGAGGAACAGGGCAGTGAACATGCGTGCCTCGTTGCCAGCCCGGTAGAAGGAGTCGAAGCGCGGGTCGTCCTTGTCCGCGGTCATCACCCCGTACGACGGTGCGGTTCGGCGTGTCACGAGATCGTCGAGGTACCGCCGGAACCGTCTCAGGTACTCGTGGTCGCCGACGACCGTCGACTGGAGATCCCCGAGCGTTGCGTCCGCGAGCGAGGCCTCGAGATGGTCGAGTTCCTCTCCGTACTGGAACACGTCCCGTGCGGGGAGGAAGGTCTCTGCGAAGTATCCGAACCACGGCGCCGCCGTTCGCTGGATGTGGACCTTGACCGCGGCGAGGATGTCGTAGTGGTCGTCAACGACGTCGGGCACGCCGGATGGCCGCATCTGGACGTGCGACATGTCCCCACGCATGAAGTCGAAGTTCCCGACGTGCTGGGCATGGGCGTACCTCGAGCACACGTAGCGCCACACGTGCGTACGGGGGCGGTCGAAGTCGATCTCCCAGTTGGCGTTGTCGTCGATACGCTCGTAGAGCTTGTACCGGGCAAGCGGTGAGAACACACGCGACATCAGCTCGGGTCGCGTGATGACGAAGTCCGGCCATTCCATCCCGTAGTCGTCGATCACCGTGTGCTCCGGATCGGGATCGACCTCGATCCCGCGGAACGGCACGCCCATGGTCGCAGGAACGGGCTCCACGCCTGATGCTTTGAGGCGCTTGATGAGGTCGATCCTTCGCTCGATCCTCCCGAACCGATCGGCCGGATCCCCGAACAGAAGTGCGATGCGATCGTCTTCGCCCATCGCGAACAGCTCGGCCGAATCCGTTGTCACGGTGAGTCCCGGGGTCGCCGGTCCCTGCTCGACGAGCCATGCGAGGATCAGGCCCTCGACTTCCCTCACCAGAGCGGCGGACTTGTCGACGATCCTGCGGTCGACGACCCGCATCCACTCGAAGTGATCGGGTGATGCCAGGGCAGGTTCGGAGAAGCGGTCGGTGTGGGGGATGACGTCCATGCCGATGGTCTTGCCCATCACGTGGAGAAGGTTCGAGGTGGCCCGCAGCTGCCTGTCGACGGTTCCGAGGTTGGGTGCGTACTCGTACAGCTCGTCGGAGAAGTACTCGGTGTTGAGCTGCCAACCTGCGATGCCGTACAGGCTCTTGACGACTCCGGGTTCCCAGATCGGCAGGAGGTGGATCGAGTCCATTGCGGCCGGGAGGGTGAGGGCGTACTTGACGACTCCCCCGTAGTCACCGACTGTGCGCACATTGACACCGACCATGTTCGTCCGCTTGACCCATGACGAGTCCGCCTCCCCACGTCGGGGCGACTGAACGGCGGCCGGGAGATCGGCAAGCGGCCTGTCGAGGTTGACGGCGTCGTCGGAAAGTGCGACGTCCACGGCATCCCCGTGCCGTTCCCTGAGGATCTCGAGCACCCTCCGGAGGGGCAGTGCGATGGCGTCGGGGGGTCGGAGGCCCGCAACGAAGGAGGTGTCTCCGGATGCGTATCGTGCGAGCCCCTGGATCGGGATCCCGCTCACACCGTCACGAACTCGACGTCGTAGTGGCGGGTGATGATGACGTCGGCACGGGACCGGTGACGTGAGATGATCTCGTGTTCCTCGGTGAGCACGTCCTCGATGAAGGGATCGAAGTCCTCGCGGCCCCGCGTCATCCGGTGCTGGAGCGTCTCGAGCCGGTTCCGGTCGATGAAGATCCGCCGATCGACGTGCTCACACAACGACGTGTACACGCCCTCGGCGATGACGACGTCGATGCCTTCGAGTGAAATCGTCTCCTCGTCGATTCTGTTGTCCGCGTAGATGACGAGCGGTTTGACGATCGACTCCGCGCCGTCCTGTGCGGCCTGGAGATGGGAGTCGAGGAGGCTGATGCGAACCTCGGTCGTGCCCACCCAGTCGAAGTTGGCGCGCCTTGCGGCGTCGTTGAACCTCGGCGGAAGGACGTAGTAGTCGTCCTGTTGGAGCACCACGGCGGGTATGTCGCGCTCGGCGAGCGCGTCAGCGAGCGCTTGGCCCGTTTCCGACTTGCCGCTCCCCGACTCGCCGGCGACGGTCATGGTGAATCGTCTCGGAGAAGCCCTGATCTCGTCGACCAGCTTCGTGATGATGATGTCGGCAGCGCGCCTGTGCTCTTCGCCGACGAGGATGATGTCTCCCTGCATGACGCCATTGTACGCGCCCGGCCGCCGGCGTCAGAATCCGAATGCCCGTCAGGTTCCGAAGC
>CAZYGP010000139.1:0-2542 GCA_964647265.1 uncultured Acidimicrobiaceae bacterium
GGTGACTCCGGTGAGGGCCACACCGTGCTCGAGGGCGAGTTCCACTGCGTGTGCTCCCGGGAATGACGGGAGGAGCGCAGGGTGGACGTTGATGATCGCGTTCGGGAACCGCTCGATCGCGTTGGGGGCGAGAACCCTCATGAATCCGGCGAGGACGAGACCGGTCGCACCGTGGTTGGTGGCCGCGTCGCAGATGGCAGAGGTGAACGACACCCTGTCGTCGAAGTGCTCCCATGGGACGACCTCCGAGGCGATGCCAGCGTGTCCCGCGCGTTCGAGCCCTCGGGCACCGGGACGGTCCGCGATGACGACCATGATCGTGCAGTCGAGCTCGCCACGATCCCCTGCATCGATGAGGGCCTGAAGGTTCGAGCCACTCCCCGAGATGAGGACGGCGATCGGGCGTGGGTCTGGCATCGACGCCGATTCTATGCGATGTGAGGGGCCTTGCCCCATGGCTGGTCGTTCCGGGATCGACTCACTCGTTCAGGGACGTGACCCGCATGGTCAGGTGCGGAAGGACCATGGAGGCGATGACAGGATCGGCGTCACCCTCCCACGCCATGGATCGAACCTCCGATCGCGTGCGCCTTCCACCGATCGCCCTCATGAGCTCGAACGATGGTGCGCGAAGCACGGCGGTCGGTTCATCCCTTCCGATGTCCCAGGCCATACCCGAGTCCGTCGACTCGATGCGGATCGTCGGCAGGTCCCGGGCGGTGAACACCCCGCGAAGGGCCCTGGCGTGCCCCGCCGCCGAGAAGTGGACCTCCATGAGGTCTCGCTCCCGGCGGTCACCGATGACGTTTCGGATGTCGAACTCGTGGTGGAGGATATCGCCGATCGCCATTGCGGGAATGGCAGACGGCGGGAGGGGTCCGAGGGCCGACGGGATCATGGATGGGAAGCCTGCGGTCTCGATCGAGTCAAGCACCTCGGAAGCGGCGTCGACGGTGGTGCGCCACTCCTCGATGACGTCCGAGAGGCCCATCCGTGACCGTGCCTCGATCTGGGCGAGCGTCCACGCATCGGACGCGAAGCCGTCGAGGTTCCCATCGATCAGGTCCCGAGCCTCGCCCGCGAGGTGGCGAACGACGTCGGTCGTCGTCCACTGTGGGCACGCAGGCACGATGGCGTCCGCGTCGACACCCTGGACGAGCCGGACGATGCGCTCATGACCTCGCCGATATGCCTCCGCGAACATGATGTGACCGTATCACGCCGTTCGACGGGAGTCCGCTGCCAGTGCACGCAGCATCGCCTCGCCCATGTCGGTCGGCGTGGGGGCGACGACGACGCCAGCAGCCTCGAGTGCATCGATCTTGGCCCCTGCGGTCCCCTTGCCCCCGGAGATGATCGCCCCCGCATGACCCATGCGCTTCCCTGGCGGCGCCGACGTTCCTGCGATGAATCCGGCAACGGGCTTGGTCATGTTGTCCGAGATCCATACGGCAGCCTCCTCCTCGGCCGTGCCACCGATCTCACCGATCATGATGACTCCTTCGGTCGCAGGGTCCTCGTTGAAGAGTTCGAGGCAATCGACAAAGTTGGTGCCATTGACGGGATCCCCCCCGATACCTATCGCCGTCGTCTGTCCGAGGCCGTTGAGGGTCAGCTGATGAACCGCCTCATAGGTGAGGGTCCCGGATCGCGAGACGACACCGATCCGGCCCGGCATGTGGATGTAGCCCGGCATGATGCCGATCTTGCACTCGCGCGGGGTGATCACGCCGGGGCAGTTCGGTCCGACGAGGCGGACGTCGCGATCCTGGAGGTATCGCTTCGCGAGGACCATGTCCGCGACCGGGATCCCCTCGGTGATCGCGATGATGAGTGGCACCCCTGCGTCCGCGGCCTCCATGATCGCGTCGGCGGCGAACGGGGGTGGAACGTACACGACTGACGCGTTGGCTCCTGTCTCGGCGACGGCGTCGGCGACGGTGCGAAAAACTGGCACATCGACCGAGTAGGTATCCGCGCGCCCAGGAACACCACTGTGATCTGTTGCCCCCGTGAAGGTCTCCGTCGTGCCCGCGCGCGACGGATGGACGGCGCCGACCATGTTCGTGCCGTACGCGATCGCCGTGTCCGTGTGGAAACGGCCCGTCCGTCCCATTCCCTGGACGAGCACTCTCGTCGCCGTGTCCACGAGCACGCTCATCTGGTCAACTCCACGATCCTGGTCGCCCCGTCCTTCATGTCCGAGGCGCTGACGACGTTGAGCCCGGACTCGTCGATGATTCTCTTCCCGAGCTCCACGTTCGTCCCCTCGAGCCGGACGACGAGCGGCACCCCGAGGCCCACCTCCTTGACGGCTTCCACCACACCCTCAGCGATGGTGTCACAGCGCATGATCCCGCCGAAGATGTTGATGAAGATGCCCTCGACGTTCGGGTCCGCGGTGATGATCTTGAACGCTGCGACGATCTGATCCTTGTCGGCGCCGCCGCCGACGTCGAGGAAGTTCGCAGGCTCACCACCCACGAACTTGATGATGTCCATGGTCGCCATGGCGAGGCCTGCACCGTTGACCATGCACCCG
>CAZYGP010000139.1:2552-6033 GCA_964647265.1 uncultured Acidimicrobiaceae bacterium
GAGCTTGATGAACGAAAGGCCGTTCTCCTTGGCGGTGAGCTCGGCAGGGTCCTCCTCCGACTCGTCCCGGAGAGCAACGACCTCGGGGTGCCGGAAGAGCGCATTGGCCTCGAAGGACATCTTCCCGTCGAGCGCCATCACTCTGCCGTCGGTGGTCACGACGAGTGGATTGATCTCCACGAGATCGGTGTCGAGGGCGACCGCCGCATCGGCCAACGCCTCGAGGAAGGCGACCGCGTTCGAGAACGCGTCGCCTTCGAGTCCCAGGCCGTATGCGATGGAACGCGCCTGGAAGCCGAGGAGGCCGAATGCCGGATCGATCTCCTCCATCAGGATCTTGTCGGGGGTCGTCTCGGCGACGACCTCGATCTCGGTTCCGCCTTCCGTCGATGCCATCACGATGTTGCGACTCGTCGAGCGGTCGAGGACGATCGAGACGTACAGCTCCGTTGCGATGTCGATGCCCTGCTCGATGTACAGACGATTGACCGCCTTGCCATCCTCACCTGTCTGCACGGTGACGAGGGTCGACCCCAGCCTCCTTCGACCGAGCTCGCGGACCGCGGCCTCGGCGGCTTCGATCCCCCCCGTCAGACCGTCGAGGACCACCGTCACGCCCCCGAGGTCCGGGTACTCCTTGAAGCGTCCCTTGCCTCGCCCACCGGCGTGGATCTGCGACTTCACGACCACGACGGCGTTCCCGGTCGACTCGATGAGCGGCCGCACTCCCGCGACGGCGTCCTCGACGGTGGTGGCGACGAAGCCGGCTGGCACGACGATGCCGCGATCTTCCATCAGGGCCTTCGCCTGGTGCTCGTGGATCTTCACGCGTCCTCCCCTGCCGATCCCTCGGTGCCGAACCGGTCGTTCACCCATTCACGGATCGCTTCGAGCGACGTTCCCGGCCCGAAGACGTGCTCGACGCCGGCGGCTTCGAGGGCCGGGATGTCCGAATCGGGGATGATCCCACCGCCGAACACCGCCACGTCGCCCGCACCGCGGGCGCGCAACTCGTCGACGACGCTCGGGAACAGGGTCATGTGGGCCCCCGACAGGGCCGAGAGTCCCACGCCGTCGACGTCCTCCTGCAGTGCGACCTCGGCGATCTGTGCCGGCGTCTGGTGCAGGCCCGTGTAGATGACCTCGCATCCGGCATCACGGAGGGCGCGAGCCACCACCTTGGCGCCACGGTCATGTCCGTCGAGGCCCGGCTTTGCGATGAGGATGCGAATCGGCATGCGAGGCGATGGTAGTTGGCGCAGAATCCGTGGGACTCGAACCCCGGGCCGCGATCCTGATCCATCCTCACGTGATGGTGGCGTCCCCGGCCAGGAACTGCTGGTACCAGCGACCGCTCTCCTTGACGGTGCGTTCCATCGTCTCGAAGTCGACCCTGACGATGCCGAATCGCATCCGGTAGCCGTGTGACCATTCGAAGTTGTCGAGGAGGGACCAGACGAAGTAGCCGCGCACGTCGGCGCCCTCCTCCATCGCATCGTGCGTCGCCGCGATGTGGGACTCGATGTACTCGCGCCGAAGGTCGTCGTGGACGACACCGTCCGCATCCGGCACGTCCGGATAGGCGGCGCCGTTCTCGGTGACATACAGGGGCAGTCCAGGAGCCCAACGGGTCACGCGGTTGAGCATCCACGTCAGCGCCACCGGCTCGACACCCCAGTCCATGTCGGTGAGATCGCCCGGCGGGCGCATGAGGACGGCGTCGTCCGCGCCCGGCCACTGACCGATCATCGGTGCACCCTCCTCGGCGGCGATGTGGTTGACGTTGTAGTAGTTGACGCCGAGGTAGTCGATGGGCACCTTCTCACGTGCCAGGAGTTCGATGTCGATGCGGTCGGACACTCCGAACCGCTCCATGGAGCGCAGCACGACCTCCGGGTACTCCCCATCCAGCACGGCTGCAGCGAACATCCTGTTGTGGATCGCGTCGACACCGTCGGCAGCGGTCTGGGCCTCGACGCTCGAATCCTCCGCCCACGCAGGGATGAGGTTCAGGACGATACCGAGACGGTCGTCGTCACTCGCTGTGGTCGCTCGCATCGCCGCAGTGGCACGGTGGTGGGCGACCATGAGGTGGTGCGCGACGACGTATGCGGCACCGGGGTCGGTGAGGCCGGGGGCATGCACACCGTCGCTGTACCCGAGGAAGGCCGTGCAGTGGGGTTCGTTGAACGTCGCCCATACCTTCACGAGATCACCGAGATGCTTCTTGGCAGCGACGGCGTACTCGGTGAACCACTCGACCGATTCGGGGTTCTCCCATCCCCCGCGGCGGTGGAGGATCTCGGGCAGATCCCAATGATACAGGGTGACGAATGGGGTGATCCCGTTGTCGATCAAGAGCCCACAGAGTCTCCGGTAGAAGTCGATGCCTTCCGCGTTGACCTCTCCGATTCCTTCCGGGAGGATCCTGGGCCACGACAGGGACAGCCGATAGGCATTCACGCCGAGCTCGGCCATGATCCCGACATCCTCGGCGAACCGGTGATAGTGGTCCGCACCCATGTCGCCGGTATGACCCTCGTATGTGCGGCCCGGCGTGTGCGAGAACGTGTCCCAGATCGAGGGACTCCTCCCTCCTTCAGCAACTCCACCCTCGATCTGATAGGCCGAGGCGGCGACACCCCAGGCGAAGTCTGTCGGGAAGTCGGATCTCGTCAGCATGTCGTACCTCACTCCCGGATCACGTCGTGCGGCGGGATCCGCGGTTCACCGCACGATACGGCCGTCGACGCGCCGATGCGATACACGAGGGGATGGCCCGTCACACGGCTTTTCGATATCGACCGACGGCGAGGGGCATGAACACGACGAGCAGGACCACAACCCAGGCGAGGGCTTTGAACACGTCCACCTGGAAGCCCCATGGCTCGCCGAGGATGAGATAACGAGCGCCGTTCACGGCATGGGTGACCGGGTTGTTCCGGGCGAACCATGCCAGCCAATCGGGCATGGTCTCGACCGGCACGAAGGCCGACGATGCGAACGTGAGCGGGAACAGCCAGATGAAACTCGCCGCCTGGACCGACTCGACATCCTTGATGGCCAGCCCGACCGTGGCCGAGATCCACGTGAACGCATAGCCGAACAGCATGACCAGGACGATGGCGAGGACCGCGTTGACCAGGCCGTTCTGGAAGTTGAACCCGATGAGGTACCCGACCGCGACCATCAGGGACACGACGAAGAGATTCCTCACCGAGTCCGAGAGCGTGCGGCCCGCGAGCACGGCGGACCGGCTCATCGGAAGGGATCGGAATCGGTCGATCAGGCCCCTGTTCATGTCCTCGGCGAGCCCGATACCGGTGTTGGTGGAGCCGAACACCGATGTCTGGATGAAGATGCCCGCCATGAGGAAGTCGATGTAGTCGATCCCCGGAAGCGTGATCGCCCCGCCGAAGACGAACGCGAACAACAGCACGAACATGATGGGCTGGATGGTCGAGAACACGAGGAGCGTGGG
>CAZYGP010000140.1:0-4362 GCA_964647265.1 uncultured Acidimicrobiaceae bacterium
CGGGGAGATCTCCGACGCCCTCGTGTCGGTCTTCGGCCGTTACCGTCAGGCGTTCTGAGGATCGAGGGGAGCGTCCACGTGTTCACGATTCCCGACGCGCCGAGGCTGCCCGTCATCGGAGGCGGACCCGCAGGCCACTCGGCTGCGACGCAGGCAGCGACGTTCGGTCTCGAGGTCACGTTGGTGGAGGCCGAGATCGTCGGTGGTGCAGCGCACCTGTGGGACTGCATCCCCTCGAAGGCGATGGTCGCGAGCTCGATGCGGTTGCGGGCCATCCGGCATGCAGCAAGGCTCGGGATCCTCGAACCACCGCCTGCCGCGCTCGACATGGAAAACCTCTCGTCGCACGTGTACGGGATCGCCGACACCATCGCACGGTCGGTCACCGACATGCTCGATTCCCAGGGTGTCGACATCATCCGCGGGAGGGCCCATTTCACCGGATCGAGATCGGCAGTCGTGGTCACGGACGACGGGGAGGTGCCCCTCGAGTTCGACTACGCCCTGATCTCGACCGGATCACGTCCGCGTGTTCCCGATTGGGCCACGCTCGATGGTGAGCGGATCATGACCACGCGTGATGCCTATCACGTGGCGGAGCTCCCCGAGAGGATCGTGATCGTCGGATCGGGCGTGACGGGCGTCGAGATGGTCCACATCTTCTCGTCCCTGGGTTCTCGCGTCGCCCTGCTCGTGAGTCGCCACCACGTCCTGCCGCATCGCGACGCCGAGGTCGCGGCGGTCCTCGAGGAGGACTTCCTGGGTCGAGGTGTCGAGCTGCTGAAGGGTTCGCGGGCGACCGCCATCGAACGAGACGGCGACGTCGTGACGGTGCGCACCGAGGACGGGCGGTCCGTGACCGGTTCGCATGCCCTCCTCGCAGTGGGTTCCGTGCCGAATTCGCACGGTCTCGGCCTCGACGCAGCAGGTGTCGAGCTCGACGGCGGATACGTCGTCGTCGACGAGTTCCAACGAACGAGCGCTCCTCACATCTATGCAGCAGGCGACGTCACGGGACAGATGCCGCTGTCGTCCGTCGCGACCATGCAGGGTCGCAAGATCGGACATCATGTAGCGGGTCGCCAGGTCACCCCCATCGATTACCGCAAGGTGAGCCAGGCCATCTTCACCGAGCCCGAGATCGCCTCCGTCGGACTCGAAGAGGTCGACGCCGCCGCCGAGGGCCGAAAGGTCCGGATCACCAAGGTTCCGCTCGCCTCGAACCCGAGGGCGATCATCGCAGGAGACACGGCAGGGTTCATCAAGGTCGTCTCGGACCCTGCGACGCACATCGTCCTGGGAGGTACGGTGGTCGGTCATCATGCCTCGGAGCTGATAGCCCCGATCGCTCTCGCCACTCAGGGCCGCATTCGCGTCGACGTGCTCGTCGAGACCCTGATGGTCCATCCGAGCCTGGTCGAGAGCATCAGCGAGGCCGCCGAGTAGGGACGGACAGCCGCTCAACAGAGTGACGTCGGTCCGATCACGGTCCGACCACCGGATGTGTGACGTCAGCGGATCACCATGATGAGCTGACCTGACGACACGGTGTCCCCGACCTTGACTCGCACGTCGATGATGTCCCCCGTCACCGGGGCCTTGATCTCGTTCTCCATCTTCATGGCCTCGAGGACGCACACGGGCTCACCCTCGTGAACTGTGTCTCCGGCCTTGTGGTTGATCTTGACGATCGTTCCCTGCATGGGTGACGTGACCTCGCCTGCACCACTCCCGACCGCTGACGCCTTGGCGAGTTTCGGAGCCTTGCGACGAGGGGCAACGCGCTTGCCGGAACCAGGAGCTGTCAGGACCTCTGCCCAGTAGGTGACCTCGAAGCGCCGACCGCCGACCTCCACGGTGATGGTGCGCTGGCTTCGCTCCTCGTCCTCGGGAAGGCTCGGCGACGTCGGGCGCTCGATCCCGGAGAAGTCCATCGACGACTCGACGAGCCGAGTGCTCACATCGCCGCTCAGGAACGATTCATGGTCGAGGATCGCGAGGTGTGCCGGAATCGTCGTGTCGACCCCTCCGATCTGGTACTCGCGCAGAGCCCTGCGCGCACGGACGATGGCTTCGTCGCGGGTCCGTCCCGAGACGATCAGCTTCGCAATCATGTTGTCGTAGTACTGGCTGATGGTGCTGCCCTGAACGACGCCCGAGTCGATGCGGATACCGGGGCCTGCCGGTTCGCGATACTTCACGAGGGTCCCCGGAGTCGGGATGAAATCGCGTGACGGATCCTCGGCGTTGATCCTGAACTCGATGGTGTGTCCCATCGGAGGCGGGGTCTCGGTCACCGACAACGGCTCTCCCCGCGCCACCCGCAACTGTTCGGCGACGAGGTCAACCCCGAAGACCTCCTCGGTGACCGTGTGCTCGACCTGGATCCGGGTGTTCATCTCGAGGAAGTAGAACTCACCGTCCGAGAAGAGGAACTCCACGGTTCCCGCCGACTCGTACCCCGCTGCCGTGCCGAGTGCAAGTGCGAGCTCGCCGAGCCTTGCTCGATCTGCGGGTGTGAAGTTCGGGGCCGGGGACTCCTCGACGAGTTTCTGGTGGCGGCGTTGGAGGGAGCAGTCTCGCTCGCCGAAGAACACCCCATTTCCATGCGTGTCGAACAGGACCTGCGCTTCGATGTGTCGCGCGTTCTCGAGGTATCGCTCCACGTACACCGCAGGGTTCGCGAACCACGACTCCGCCTCGCGACCTGCCGATTCGAAGGCCTCGACGAGGCCCGACTCGTGGCGGACGACCTTGAGGCCCCGACCACCACCGCCGGCGGCCGCCTTGATCGCAACGGGGAAGCCATGGCTGGCAGCGAACGCGGCGACCTGGTCGACGTTCGTGAGTGGCTCGAGGGTGCCCGGCACACCCGCGACGCCTGCTGCTTGTGCAGCGATGCGCGATTCGATCTTGTCGCCCATCATGGCGATCGCCGAAGCAGGCGGTCCGATCCAGATGAGACCGGCATCGACGACCGCCCTGGCGAAGGCTGCGTTCTCTGCGAGGAATCCGTAGCCGGGATGGATGGATGCCGCTTGGGACTCGCGGGCGACTTCGAGGATGCGGGCGACGTTCAGGTAGGACTCGGCTGCGGGCGCGGGGCCCACGTTCCACGCCTCATCCGCCATCGACGTGTGAACGGCGTCTCGGTCGAGCTCCGAGTACACGGCAATGGTTCGCATGCCGAGGTCGCGAGCGGCGCGGATGATGCGTACGGCGATCTCGCCACGATTCGCGATGAGGACTGATTCCACGGGCGCAATCCTAGGTGGAGACGTGCTGGGGAGGGGAACCCAGCGGCTCGTCCTCACGGGTACGACCCCATGGTGTGCATGTAAGTTACCGACCCGTGTCCTGGGAGACCGCAGCGAGACCGGGGACGAAGCGCCAGAACGACTGGCCGGTCTCCGGGTTGGAGCACCAGACGTGGACAGCCCCATCGACACCCTGGCCAGCCGGCGCGCACTCGTCGATCGGCCACGCCGGGGAGTGCGGTGGCACGGCGATGGGGCTCCACCGACCGGTTTCGGCTGACCACACTGCTGCAGTACCGCAACGCACGGCGAGCACGTTCCCACCGTGAAGTGCGACCGTGTGCATCGCGCAGTCCCCATGGCGAACCGGTACTGCCGTCATCGGCTCCCAACCCCCCGTCCCGGACCACCGGGCGGACGCGCCATTCGCTGACCAAGCGATCAGTTGGTCACCCGTCCACGTCGAGGACATGGCGAGCGCGTTCGGAAAGGGGGGAGGATCGAGGACGGTCCAGACCCCGGTGCCTGGATCGAACGAGGCGAGGACCTCACCACGGGTGTCAACCAGGGGTCGCCCGTTCGGGAGGGTGAGTGAACCGATGACGAGGATGTACGAACCGGTCCAGTGGGTCTGCGCGAACGACAGGGAGAAGGGTGGATCCTCGTACGGTGCGCAGCACCCCAGGTCTGCTCCATAGCCGGCGACGAACACGTTGCTCCCCGTCGTCGAGGGGTATGTCTTCGTGCCGAGGATCACGATGCGGTCGTCGGCTACGACACCTGCGAGCGGGGCGCCCGAGTAGAACGTGCCTCCTTGGGGGGGAAAGGTGAGCACGCGCCATTCGCCCGATCCCGGATCCCAGGCTGCGGCGGTGCCGGTGTAGACGACGACGGCCTCGCCGGTCCACAGGACCACGGGCCCTGGTCCGCTGGGAATGCGAGCACCGGCGACCGTGGTCCACCCGTCGTCGCGATACCACGCACCGTTCGGCACGCCTTCCCCTGATTCCGTGACACCTCCGAAGATGAAGACGCCACCTGCGGCGTCGATGACCTTGAACCCCGAACGGTGCACGCCGTTGGACGTGCCGAGGTTCTCCCAGCC
>CAZYGP010000140.1:4372-5997 GCA_964647265.1 uncultured Acidimicrobiaceae bacterium
TGCGGTGGCGGCGTCGGTGCGGGGACCGCGGACAGCGGGGTCGGGGTTGTGGTCGACGATCCGCTCGAGGATCGTCGTGGTCGTCGTCCGCGGTGCGAAGTCGAAGGCCCGTTCCGCCGGGTCGTTCTCTCCGCTCGACGGCCCCAGGAGTGACAGGACGATCACGAGGAGGAGAAGACCGAGCACCGCGATGAGCCCGACAACGCCACCGTGTCGTCTCGGCTGGGGTCCTGGATCGCCGTTCATCGGATGTCCGGCAGGATCACCGTTCCCGCGTCGGTGAGATAGGCGACGAACTGCTCGCCTGAGGCGAGTTGTCCCGAGACGAGATCCGGCACGCGTGTGTGGAGCGGCATGCCGTCCACGAACGTCCAGGAGTCGGAGGACAGGTCGTAGAAGCCCATCGTCGCCTGCCCGTTCGGCCTGTCAGGAAAGTACACGGCGAGTCGGCGATCGTTCGCGACGGCGGCCACGGAACCCGGGACCACTGCGAGGTCCCCCGACGAAGGTCGAGGCGGCTCGATCTCGCGCCACGTGTCCGTGACCGGCGAGTAGGCGAAGCCTGCGATGGGAGGTCGATCCTCCGTGTCGTTCCCACGATCTGCATCGCGCCGTTCGACGCCCACGATGACCAATTCATCGTCCACGAACCCACCGACAGCTCCCGCCAGGCCACCGTCGCCCGGTAGGGGTGGGAGCGATCGCCATCGATCGGTCCGACGTTCGTACGCTGCACCGCTCTGCGACCAGGTCCTCCCTTCCGCATCGAAGCCGTACCCGCCGACGACGTACATCTCGGATCCCGACCATGCGACGATCGGATCGACGGCGGGTTCGAGCGGTGTGGGCGCGACGTTCCTCCACGTGTTGCTCGCGGGATCGTATGCGGTGCCCGAGGCGCTCAGCGTGTCACTGGACCCGTAGAAGATGACCTCGGAGCCCGTCCAAGTCCCGATCGGCGACCGCCCGAGTTCCGGTGCGGGAGTGGTTGTGCGCCATTCGACGCTGAAGGGGTCGTACGCGGTCGTGATGCCGCGCACGACGACGAAGTCCTCCCCCGTCCACACGGCCGTCTGTCCTCGTCGACCGGGGTCGTAGGCGAGAAGTCGCCGTTGGACATCCTCGTTCGGGTCGTACGCCCACCCCCCGATGCAGTCGATGCCGACGCCGTCGATGCACACGTAGAGCAGCTCGACGCCGTTCCAGACCATCGTGGTACCTGCGAGCGAGGGATCGAGGACGGGATTCGGGACGAGGAGCCATGGTGAGTCGGTCCGATCCCGCGGTGCCGCCTCCGATGGAGGCTCCGTCGTGGTCGTCCGTGGGCTGAAGGCCGTGGTGTCAGGGGTGGGGTCGAGGTCCGGGGTCCCGCCCGCTGTGCCTGAAACGATCGCAATGACGGCGAACAGCGCGATCACCGAGACGAGGCCGATGGCGGCACCACCGGGGGACGGTCGGCGTGGAGTCGTCACGGCACAACTGTATCGGGCCGTCCGGGACGATCCGGCGTCGGCGAAGAACGGGGCGTTTCAGAGCGGAATGTTGCCGTGCTTCTTCGGTGGAAGCGTCTCGCGCTTGTTCCGCAGCATCTCGAAGGATCGGATCAGCCTGGGTCTCGTCTCGCG
>CAZYGP010000141.1:0-5984 GCA_964647265.1 uncultured Acidimicrobiaceae bacterium
CATGTCTGCAATCGCCAAGGTCGCTTCAGTGGCGATTCGGGGCTGACCGCTCGATTCCGAGGTCCGCAAGGGCACCGACGACGTCTGCGACGGGTAACCCCATGACGTTGGATCGGGACCCTCGAACGGAGTCGATCAGCCATCCATCGTCGCCCTGGATCGCGTAGGCACCCGCCTTGTCGAGGAGGTCGGTCTCCCGGATGTATCCGCGGAGCTCGTCGGGGGTCCTCGGTGTGAAGGTGACTCGTGACTCCGTCACCCCGAAACGCGACTCGTCTCCCTTCATGACCGTCCAGCCCGTCAACACGTTGTGGGATCTCCCGCTCAGAGCGATCAGCATCTCGAGAGCGTGTGCTTCGTCGTTCGGCTTCCCGAGGACCACACCGTCGAGCACGACGGCCGTATCCGCACCGAGGACGACCGCGTCGGCCCCCGCCCTCACCGATGACGCCTTCTCCTCGCTGAGCCTGAGCACGTAGGCTGCCGGCCCCTCGTCGGGGAGTGGTGTCTCATCGACGTCGGGGATCGCAACGTCGAAGGTGTATCCGGCGACCGAGAGGAGGAGTGCACGGCGCGCCGAGCCGGAGGCGAGAACGAGGTGCATCAGAACAGGGTCAAGTTGTCCGAGCTGACGTCACAACCGGGGATCCCCGACCAGGGAAGGCCTGCCATCCACGCCCACGACCTCCGATGGGCGGTCGAAGGGCCCACCGCATGGAGCGCAGCGCGGTGCTTCGGGCACGGATACCCCTTGTTCGCATCGAACGCATACCACGGATAGTCCGCGGCGGCGGACCGCATGATCCTGTCACGTGTGACCTTTGCCAGGATCGACGCAGCAGCGATGCTCAGGGAGCGCGAATCGCCCCTCACGATGGTCGTAGTACGCGATCCTCCGACGAAGTCCCACGAGCCGTCGACGAGCACGTGATCCGGCGTGATCCCGATCCCATCGAGGGCACGTCTCGTCGCCAGGCGCTGCGCCTCCGACATGCCGAGCGCGTCGCACTCGGCAGCCGATGCGTGACCGACGCTCCAGGCATCCGCCCACTCGATGATCCTGTCGTACATCGCCTCACGCTCGCGAGGCGTCATCGCCTTCGAGTCCCGAACCTTGTAGATACGTGCCTCGCGTGGGATGACGAGCGCGCCGACCGTGAGCGGGCCCGCCCATGCGCCCCGACCGACCTCGTCGACGCCGACGATGATCGATTCGCCGGCATCCCAGAGATCCCGCTCGAAACGAGTGCCGGGTGATCGGGTGCGCAGTGACGGGCGGAGTTTCGGCACGGTGTGGGGCACGAACGCAGACTACCCGTCCGACAGCGATCGACAGGGTTCAGTTCGTCGACGGATCGTCGGGGAACGTCGCGTGGTAGGCGATCGGAGCTGGTGCGCATGCAAGCACACGGGCCCACACCGCACTCGCGTCCTGGCCGAAGACCACATCGAGGTCGAGCGGAAGAACCCACCAGGAGTCCTCGGCGAGCTCGAGCTCGAGTTGTCCCGGCGACCAGCCGGAGTATCCGGCGAACACGCGTACGTGATCCGCGTCTGTCACAGGCTCCGTGGTGTCGAGGATGCCGAAGTCGCCACCCGGCGCCGACATGAGAAACGGGCCCGTTGGCGATCTGCCGACGATCACCGCCGTGTCGGTGGCCACCGGCCCTCCGATGAAGACGACGGCCGGAGGTGCGATCGGCACATGGAATCCAGGTAGGACCTCGTCGACCGCGATGTCGGTGGGCAGGTTCGCCACGACACCTACAGCGCCGTGCTCGTCGTGTTCGAGCATCACCACCACGGAGCGTTCGAACGGTGCGCCGAGAATGAGTGGAGTGGCGACCAGGACCATCCCGGCGGTCGAGTCCATCACCATGCGCCGTAATCGATGCGCATCCCGTCGAACGCAACCTCGAACCCTGCGGCCTCGGCTTCGGCCAGGATCGGTGATCCGATCATGCCGAGCTCGTTCGTGTGGTTGAGGTGGGTCAGCACGATGCGACGCTCCCGGCCGAGGGCTGCGAACCGCTCGATGGTGTCTGTCACGATCGGGTGCGGGATCTCCTCGATCGACCTGCCCGGCACCTCGCCCGGATCGCCGAACGTCGCATCGAGGAGGCTGATCGCATGGGCTCCGATCACATCGACCGCTTCCGGCCAGCGATCCCACCCGTCGATGTCCGGCAGATATAGCACCCAGGGACGGGCTTCGACACAGATCGAGTAGCCGACGGTCGTTGAGAAGTCCGCACGATGCGGGACGGGAACAGCGCGAACCGTGATCGGACCATACGAGACGTCCGAGTCGTCGGTTGCGTGTCCGACGAGATGCTCCGAGCGCAGCAGTGTCGCCCACGGCTCGTTCGCGTCCAGGAACTCGAGGACACTCGCCGGGGCGTGCAGTGGCGTCATGTGCGTCGCTGTGGCCTCCTTTCCGAAGTGCACCAGGCCGCCGTAGTGGCCCATGTGGGCATGCGTTACGAACACGGCGTCGACAGGGGATCGGGCGTCGCGGGGTTCGAGGAAGGTCTCGAGCATCAGGTACTGCTGTCGCAGGTCGGGTGAGGCGTCGAACAGCAGCACGACGTCACGATCGATGGTGACGGCGATACTCGACGCCGTTCGCGTTCCCGCGGCGGCGAGGTGGCTGCCGAACTGCGGTGCGCCACCGTCCTGGCCGGATCCGAGCACGACAAGAGAGATGTCCACGCCGCTATTGTCGCGCGCACGAGCGACGAAGGAGCATGCCGTGCGGCTTGTGAGCGACACGATCTCCGACGGAGGGAGGATGCCCCAGCGAGGCGCTCTCGCCGTTCCCGCCGATCCCGGTCCCGTCACCTTCAGCGACAACCGAAACCCGCATCTCGCCTGGTCGGACGTACCTCCCGGAACGGAATCATTCGTCGTCATGTGCATCGACCATGACTGCCCGAGCGCACCCGATGACGTGAATCAGCCGGACAGGGAGGTGCCCGCGGATCTCCCGAGGGTGGCGTTCACGCATTGGCTGCTCGCCGACATCCCTGCCGACGTGCGTGAGATACCCGAGGGCGCTCACTCCAACTCCGTGACAGCCGGTGGCAAGGCGGCACATGCGTCGCCGGTCGGGGTCCACGGACGCAACGACTACACGGCATGGTTCGAAGGGGATCCAGAGATGTCCGGTGAGTGGCACGGCTACGACGGTCCCGCCCCACCATGGAACGATTCGATTCCCCACCGCTACGAGTTCAGCCTCAGCGCGCTCGACACGCCGACCCTCGGGCTCGCGCCGGGCTTCACCCACGAGGGGCTGCTGGCGGCGATGGAAGGACACGTCCTCGACTCGGCATCCATCACCGTGACCTATGCCTCGAACCCCAGGCTGCACGGGGCCTGACGAATCCGCTCGCACGCTGGTGCGTGCCGAGCGACCTCAGAACAGCTTCGCCTGGATCCAGTCGAGGACGTCCCCGATGACCTGGCCAGCCTCGGGCTCGTTGTGGATCTCGTGGCGCAGGCCCGGATACAGTTTCCGGACGACCGACGGGGATGCAGCGAGCCCTGCCGAGGCTGCTGGCTGGACGAGCTCGTCGTCCGCACCGTGGATGACGAGGGTTGCAACGAGGATGTCGCCGTGGTGCGGAGCAAGGCGGTCCTGCTCACCGTAGACGACCTTACCGAAGCGGGTCGTAGCACGCGTCTCGACGAGGGGATCGGCGAAGTATGCCTCGCCGACGGCAGGGTCACGCGACAATTGGTCCCCAGTGATCTTGTTCGCGATGCGCGTCGTCGGCGTCACCCGGCCGAGGACCGATGCGGCGACCTTCAGGACGTTGTCTATGCCACGTGTCGCGGTCATTGCGGGGGCCGAGAGCACGGCGAGGTTCGGCACGGGCTCGTAGCCCTCGATGAGATATCCGGCGCACTGCAAACCGCCGAGGGAGTGCCCGTAGAGGACCCAAGGCCTCCCCGTCGATGCCGCCGTGGCGGAGGCCATCTCTGAAATGTCCCTGTAGAACTCGGCGAACTCACCCAGATCGATACGCTCGCCCCCGCTCGCTCCGTGGCCTCTGAGGTCGTAGCTGTAGACGTTTGCGCCGGCCGCATTGAAGCGCGTGGCGAACGCCTCCCAACGCCCGCAATGCTCGCCGAGGCCGTGCACGAGGAGGGTGTCGAAGCGGGGCGCTTCGATCGTCCACGAGCGGGTGAGCAGTTCAACCGCGTCCGATGAGGTGTGGCTCCCCGTTGTCGATGTCATCTCGTTTCCCCTTCCGCCGCCGCCATGGCCGCTCCGACGATTCCCGCATTGTTCCGCAACTCGGCAGGCACCACCTCCGCACGCGTCTCGAGGTGGTGTGCGATCTCCTCGAAGCGCTTGGAGATGCCCCCTCCGAACACGATCGTCTTCGGCGAGAGGATGAGATCGATGTACCTGAGGAGTTCGTTGACACGCTCCGCCCACCAGTCGATCTGGTCATGGTCCCTGTCGACGAGCCGACCAGCCGCATAGTGCTCAGCTTCCATGCCCTTGAACTCGAGGTGACCGAGTTCCGCATTCGGTACGAGCTTTCCATCGTTGAGGATGGCCGAGCCGATGCCGGTGCCGAAGGTGAGGACGATGCACACACCGTCGTGTCCCCGTGCCGCGCCATAACGTGCCTCGGCGAGGCCTGCCGCGTCAGCGTCGTTGAGGACGGTGACCTCTCGACCGAGCTGCTGGCGGAGACCGTGTGCTGCGTCGAACCCGATCCAAGACTTGTCGATGTTCGCAGCGGACCACACGACGCCGTCCATCACGACGCTCGGGACCGTGACACCGATGGGACCCGACCACTCGTGGAAGCGAACAACGGACTCAACGGATTCCATCAGCGCCTGGGGCGTCGACGGCTGGGGCGTGGCTATCCGGTGCCGCTCAGCGGAGAGCTGCCCCGTCGACAGGTCGACGGGGGCACCCTTGATGCCGGATCCGCCGATGTCGATTCCCAGGGCGTCCACCTCTACGCTCCCCTATTCACGAGTGCCACGATGTCTTCAGCATATTGGTTGCTCCGTTCCCAGACCTCGTCGGTGACGGTCAACTGGATGCCTCCCGGCATTTCGATGAGATGGATGGGCAGGATCGGGTCTGCGGAGGGCCACCCGTGCGAGAAGGCGAGGAGCAGATCGCGAGGAACTCCCGGCGTGAGGACCACGCAACACGGTGCGAGCGCCCCTCCGGCCGGGACGACCCCGCGATGCTGTTCGAGCCGGCGGAGCAGGTGCTCCAGCCATCGGCGCCGCTCCTCGTGATCGGAATGGCTCGAGGTCCTCACGGCGTACACATCACCGAACGAGGGTTCTGGCGCGAGGTCGCCGTACCACATCACGATGTCGGCCTCGACACCCTCCTCACGGACACCGAGGCGGTTCGGCCACTCCCGCACCCTCCGGGACCCGGGAGGGATCAGGGCGTCGACAGGGTGCCCTGCCACGTGTGGCACCTCGAACACCGTGTCCCACTCGAGTGGACCGTCGACGAGGTGCTCAACGACGTGCTTGGTCTCGCTCCAGGCGAGGCGGGAAACGGCGAACGACGTGGTAGTCGTCACGCCAGGCCCATCAGCGGTCGATGAAGGGAAGCTCGACGACGGTGCCGACCACCTCTTCGCTCCGGATCTCGACGCCGATCGTCGTGCCGGGCTCGACGGGTGGCTCCATGTATGCCAAGCCGATCCCGTGACCGAGGGTCGGCGAGAAGTTGCCGGATGTCACAACCCCGCGGCTCCCGTCCGCATCGACCTTGTATCCCGCCCGTGGAATGGCTCGTCCTGGTGTGGTGAATGCCGCGAGTTTGCGCTGCACCCCGGCGGAGCGCTGACGCTCGAGAGCTTGCTTCCCGACGAACTCATGGTCCCAGGCGACCACCCACTCGAGATTCGCTTCCAGGGGTGTCGTCGCGGCATCGAGATCGTTGCCCCACAGCGGATACCCCATCTCCAGACGCAGCGTGTCGCGTG
>CAZYGP010000142.1:0-5972 GCA_964647265.1 uncultured Acidimicrobiaceae bacterium
TGGCCGTGGCTCTCGGTGGCCTCCTCCTCTACATCTCGGAAGGCACGTCAAGGCGCGAGGACTGAGCTCGGACGTGCAGCCTTGGTCGAACTCCCGTCCTTGACCTGGAATCAGGTCTCTTCCTCCGCTTGCCGTCCGATCACTGCCGGGTCCGGGCCGATCGTCAGCTGACGGTGGGTGTCGGCTCCCCGATGAAACGGATCGTCAACGGATACCGATACGGCTCCCCTGTCGCCCCCTTCACCCCGGCGATGATCATGAAGATGAGCGCGAACAGAGCAAGGGCGATCAACATCAGAATCCCGATCAGGACGATGATCAGGATCAACGAGACGATCCCGTAGATGATCAGCGAGATCTGGAAGTTGAGTGCCTCACGGGCATGAGCCTCGACGTACGGGGACTCATCGCGCTTGATGAGCCAGACGACGAGCGGTCCGATGAACGACAGGCCGATGAAGGGCACGAGATGGGCTGCAGCAGCCCATCCGCGATCCTCAGACGACACGTCCTTGGGGTTCTGGGGGACGGGCGTCTCATACTCGGTCATGGCTTCCTCCCGGTTGTGCTCGTCCACATGATGCCACGCACGACCGACGTTTGCGTACACCGTCCCCGACCCGGACGCCGATGCGAGCGCGGAAGGGGCGCCGACCGTGCGGCCGGCGCCCCTTCGTGGGTCGAATCGGTACCGATGCCTACAGGGCAGGCACCAGGACCCTGTCGATGACGTGGATCACGCCGTTCGACGTCTTGATGTCGAGCGGTCCGAGCGTTGCACCGTTGATGCCGAGCGTGGCATCACCTGGAGCGTTCAACGTCAGATCGGCCGCAACGGCGATCGTCTGACCCTGGAGCGTCGCCGGGGTCTCACCGGGAGCCAGGGCGACGACGTCGCCCGACAGCACCGCTCCGCTGATCACGTGGTACGTGAGCACCGTGGTGAGCAGACCGGACGGATCGGCGAGCACTGCAGCGAGCAGGTCGTCGTCCACCGCGTCGAAGGCAGCGTTCGTCGGTGCGAACACCGTGAACGGTCCGTTGGGTGCCGAGACGGCATCCACCAGGCCGGCCTCACCGAGTGCGAAGGCGAGCGTGCTGAAGCCCGCTTCGACCGCGGTCTCGACGATGTCCTTCGGCACCAGCACGGTGTCGATGACATGCACGATTCCGTTGGAGGTCTTGACGTCGGTGACGAGCACCTCGGCCACACCGTTGAGGATGACCTTGCCGCCCACAACCTCGATCCAGACGATCTCACCACCGAGGGTCTCGATGTACCAACCGTCGAGCGCGATCACGTCCTCTGCCGTGGCCACACCGCTTGCGACGTGGTACGTGAGGATGCGCTGCAGGTCAGCGACGTTCTCGGGCTCGAGCAGATCGGTGAGCGTGCCACCGAGCGCTGCGAAGGCGTCGTTCGTGGGTGCGAACACCGTGAACGGGCCGTTCGGACCAGCAACTGCTTCGTCGAGTCCACCAGCTTCGAGCGCTGCGAGCAGCGTCGTGAGACCCGCCTCAGCGGCAACCGTCGGGATGTCCTTCGGCACGAGAACGGTGTCGATCACGTGGATGATGCCGTTCGATGCTTGGATGTCCACCACGATGACCTCGGCCTTGTCCGAGTCGGTGTTGAGGATGACCTTGCCGTCCTCGACCGTGACCCAGACCAGCTCTCCGCCGATCGTCTGTGCATAGGAGCCGTCGAGACCGACGACTGCGCCGGAGTCGACCTCACCTGCTGCAACGTGGTACTGCAGGATGCGGGTCAGCAGCGGGATGTCCGCGAGGAGCGCCTCGACCGTCCCAGCGGGCAGTGCCGCGAAGGCGTCGTCGGTCGGTGCGAACACCGTGAGCGGACCTGGGCCCTTCAGCGCACCGTCGAGGCCAGCGGCGTCGACCGCAGCCAACAAGGTGGTGAAACCACCAGCGGCACGTGCCGTCTCATAGATGTTCAAGCGGCCGGTATTGATCTTCGACATGAAGAATCCGGCGACCGGGAACCAACCCGCCTCACCGAACTCGAACGAGCCGGCGATGCCCTCGAGGTACCACGTGGCACCGCGCTGGACACCGAACTCGTCGTCGCCGTCGCCGTCCCAGTCACCTGCGATCGGGTTGTCGCCGATGTCCCCGAAGAAGCGGGAGCCGTCCGCGGCGCCCGTCGACAGCGCGTTGCGCCAGAAGAACTCGCCGGTGGATGGGCGGTACATGGCGATGCCATCGACACCGTCACCGTCCCAGTCTCCCGAGAGGGGGATGTCGCCTTCGTCGCCGAAGGTGAAGCTGTAGTCGGCTGCACCGAGGCCGCCGCCGTTGGCGCCGAGCTCGTTGATGATGAAGAACTGGTTCGTCGCGGGGCGGAACACCGAGATCGTGTCGACCCCGTCGCCGTCCCAGTCACCGGCGATCGGAACATCGTCCGGGTTGCCGAAGAAGAAGAACGAGTCGGCGATGCCCTGCGTGTTCGAGTTGCGCAGGTAGATGCGACCATCGCTCTGGCGATAGACGCCAGGGGTCTTCTCGCTGTCGCCGTTCCAGTCACCGAAGATCGGGATGTCGCCCGGATCCCCGAAATAGAACGACGTGGCTGAGCCATCATCGTTCCTCAGATACCAAAGCCCTTGGCTCTGATCCACCGCTGCAACCTGATCTCCGGGTGGCATGGCGTCGTCTGCGTTCGCGGCCGGTGTCAGCACGGCGAACATGACGAACAGAGCTGCAAGCGTCAAGAGGGTTCTCCTCATGGATGCATTCCTTTCGTTCGCGTGGGAGCGGCTTGTCCCACGCATGAACTACGGAGCGAACCCTCACCCCGGATGCACGCCGCCAATCCCCCCGTTCAGTCGGTGGGTCGGAGGCTCCCGAGCATCGACTCGAAGGTTGGGAGGTAGTCCTCGATGTCGCGGTCGTTACCGACCTGGAGGGTGGCGAGCATGAATCGGTCGCCGAGCGATCCCATGGCGAAGGCCACGTTCCGCTCGAGTTGACTCGGTGCCGCGAACTGGACAACGGTGGCTGGGGAGCCGTTGATCTCGATCGTGGACGTCGCAGAGTCGTCGGGCCATCGGAAGATCCGTGAGTTCAGCTCGACGAATCCGTCGACACCGGCATCGTCGTCGAGGCCCAGGTCGGCTGCCGCCTGGTGTTCGATCGTCACGATCGGACCAGCGAGAATGGGATCGGGTGTCAATCCGATGTCCACCTCGTTCTCCCCGATGCCGAGGAAGGCCTCCCTCTCGGACGTGAACCAACCCTCCGGGTAGTCGATCACGAAGTCGACACCCTCGATCGCGATGGTCTCGGTCAGTGGGAGGGAATCCTCGGAGCTGCAGCCCACGAGGGCGACTGAGCCAATGAAGAGGAGCATCAGGGATCGCATGACGGAACCCTACGCCGGACGGTGCTGCATCGAGGCGATGTGCCCTAGTCCTGGAGGACCGAAGCGTTCACCAGCGGAGCAACCCTGGCGCCGAGTAGTTCGATCGACCGCATGACGTGCTCATGCTCCATCGTCCCGACACTGACGTGCAGCATGAACCGTTCGATTCCGAGGATCTCCCTCCATCGAAGGATCTTCGCCGCGACGTCCTCGGGGGTTCCCACCAGAAGGGATCCCTCCGGACTGCGCATCGCGTCGAACTGGGGCCGGGTCATCGGACCCCAGCCGCGCTCGCGTCCGATGCGTGTCATCGCGGCCGCATATGACGGATAGAACTCCTCGACGGCCTGGTCCTCCGTCGGCGCGATGTGGCCATGGGCGTGCACAGCGAGGGGTACCGTCGCAGGATCGTGCCCTCCCTCCATCAACGCGCGGCGATGGAGGTCGGCAAGCACGGCGAAGCGGTCCGGTGATCCGCCGATGATCGCCAAGGCAACCGGCAGCCCGCGCATCCCCGCCCGGACGACGGACTGGGGTGTGCCACCGACACCGACCCACACCGGGAGTGGATCCTGGAACGAGCGTGGATACACACCCTGGTCCGCAAGGGGCGCCCGGAACCGCCCGCTCCAGGTGACGCGCTCGCTGTCACGGATCGCGAGCAGCAAGTCGAGTTTCTCAGCGAAGAGTTCTTCGTAGTCGTCGAGGGAGTATCCGAAGAGCGGGAACGACTCGATGAATGAGCCTCGTCCCACGAGGAGTTCCGCCCGACCCTCAGAGATGAGGTCGAGCGTGGCGAATTGCTGGTACACCCTCACCGGATCATCCGAGGACAGGACAGTCACGGCCGGGGACAGCCGGATCCGGCTTGTCCGACTCGCAATCGCAGCCAGGATCACGGCGGGGGCAGAGGCTGCGAAGTCCGGGCGGTGGTGCTCGCCGATCGCGTAGATGTCGAGGCCGACCTCCTCTGCAAGGATTGCCTCATCGATCACCTGGCGCAGACGGTCACCGTGGTGGTCGACGGCACCGGCGCCACTCGGTGAGATGGTCTCTGCAAATGTGGTCAGTCCGAGTTCCATGGAAGTCCTCCGGGCTGTCAGGCTATCGACCGGGCCGAGGTTCGCGGACGGTGGAGCGGAGGCCGGCGTCCTTGGCTCAGCCGGGCTCGCCGATCAGGGAAGCGAGCTCGGCTTCGGCATCCGAGCGGAGCTCCCGTAGCTCCGGGAGGAGCCCGAGATGGTTGCGGACGGCCCACCACCCTGTTGCAGCCTCGAAGAGGTCGAGGACCTGCGCGACGGCGATGACGAGCAGGATGACGCCGAGGAACAACAGCACCACGGTCACCCACACGTAATCGAAATCGTTGCGTGAGATCAGGATTGCCCAGGCGACGGGGAACAGCACGATGCCGGCGAGCACCCGCGCCGTGCCCTTGCTGACCGGTTCCTTGATCACCGCCCCGATCGCGATCACGAGGAGGATCGGGATGATGTTGGCGACGAGGCCGAAGAGCGCGAGCGGCGAGATGATGATGATGATGACGGCCTTGCGAATCGAGAGCCTGGCGAGGCGGCCGGCTGTCGCCAGCGGCTGGATCTGGTGGTCCTCGAGTCCACACGCAGCGAGTGCGAGCTGGTAGTCAGCCGTCGCCGGGAGCGCTGGACCATCGTCGTTGCGAGTCGCGTTCCCGAGTCGCTGCGCCACCGTGCGCAGCGCCGCCATCGTCGGCTCGACGAATGCAGTCGTCATGGTCGTCCGGAGGTGGATCGATGCCGCGAGCATCATCGTCCGCTCCCTGATGAACGATCCGTAATCGGGGGCGACGGCAGCAAGCCGTGAGCGGATCTCCTCGGTGAGCGTCGTGACCAGGCCGCGGTTCTCGGAATCGATAGGGCTCCCGGAGGCGATGTCGGTGATTGCAGCGCCAGTGAGCGGATCGCCGATCTCGACGAGTACGCGCGATCGGGACGACACCTTGTCCTCATACGTGATCCCGACCGGGACGATCTGGAGGTTCTCGGTACCTTGCGCGATCGCAGTCAGGGCCATGCGCGCGGCGCCGGTGCGGATGGTCTGGAGTTCCTGGGTGTCGGTGACGGTTCCCTCGGGGAAGATGAGGACGGACCTGCCCTTTGCGAGTACGGCTGCGACCTCGTCGAACGATCCCCGGTTCTTCGACTGGTCCGCGGTGTCGGCACGGCGGTACACCGGCACGACTCCCATCATCCGGAGGAGCAACCGCAGCGGCAGCCGCTCGAACAGGGTCGACTTCGCAACGATGTGGGGGAGCCCACCGAGGGCCCTCACGACGACGATCGCATCGACGAACCCCCCGAAGTGGTTGGCGACGAACAGGGTCGGCACCGACCTGTCGACATCTCCGATGATCTCCACCTTCGTGAAGATGCCCAAGGTGTAGAACCGTGCGAAGATTCCGGCGATCCACCATCGAATCCTGTACATCCGTTGCAGACTACGACACCCCGATTCGCTCGCGCGGTGCATGATGACTGACCTCAGTGGACTCCCTTGTCCCTGGACGGCTGGAGCCGAGGGATCGGTTACCGACTTCTGGGAGCTACGTGAC
>CAZYGP010000143.1:0-5959 GCA_964647265.1 uncultured Acidimicrobiaceae bacterium
ACCGATCTCGATCCTGCTGTTGAACGACGCGATGACCCGTTTGAACTGGGGAATGCCGGATCCGCCCGTATCTGCCGCCAGGTAGATCGGCTGGACGAAGAGCAGCGAGTCCTCGATCGGCACGACGAGCATGTTCCCACGGATGACCTCTGATCCCTCCTGGCCCAACAGTGTGAACTCCACGGACACCACGGGATCCTGATCGATGAAGTCGCCGACCTGGCCGGGCCCATCGATCTGGCGGTCACGCGGCATACCGTACTCGATGATGTCGCCGTACTCCTCGAGTGGGCCGCTCTTGGCGACCACGAACGCTGACATGTTCGGCCGGTCGAGCGGCGTGAACGGCTGCATCAACAGGAAGGACAGCCCCTCCTCCTCCGGCAGTTCCATGAGGAGGTAGTACGGCAGCATCGGAGGGGTTGCGAATGACGCCCTGAGGGGTGGGCGTTCCGAGGTCGCGGGGTTGCGTGCGATCTGCCAAGGGTCGTTCCGCTGGAAGAGGTCGACTGGATTGGTCATGTGGTAGAGCTGGTACACGTCCGTCTGCATCCTGAAGAGGTCCTCGGGATACCGGATGTGGCCCACGAGGCCCTGGGGGAACTCGGTCAGAGGCTTGAACGCTCCCGGGAAGATCCTCTGGTGCACCCGGACGATCGGGTCGTCGGGATCCACGACGTACATGTCGATGGTGCCATCGTATGCATCGATGACGGCCTTGACCGAGTTCCGGATGTAGTTGAAGCTGCCAGGAAGAGGTGAGCCCTGATCGAGGCGGGGCGTGCCGGCGGGCTCAGAGTATGGGAAACGGTTCGAAACCGTATACAGGTCCATCATCCACACGAGCCTGCCTTCGGTGACCACCATGTAGGGGTCGTTGTCGGCATACAGGAACGGCGCGACCTGGGCTATCCGCTCCTGGATGTTGCGATACAGCAGGACCCGCGAGTCTGCGCGGACCTGCCCCGAGATGAGGGTGTTGAGGTCGCCGAAGCGGAGCGCCCACACCGCCCGGTTGAAGAAGTTGCCGAGTGCAACGCCTCCCTTGCCATCGTAGGAGTTCGTGGTCGCCTCCGCCGTGTCCTCGGGACCGCGCGGGAGATCGACTTCGCCCTGGTTCGAACCGACGATGAGGAAGTCCCGTATCGCATCGTCGGAGAAGTAGATGCGTGGTTGGGTGACGTCGAGGATCGGGTCGCCTGAGAGGTTCGTCGGCGGGAGATCCTTGGCGAGGAACTCCGGCAGCCCATCAGGGGTGACGTCGCGAGCCGGACTCAACACGGCACCGAGCCCGTGGGTGTACACGAGGCGCTCGTTCACCCATCCAGCGCCGGGGATGTTGTCCTCCTCGAGGCTGCGAGCTGCTGTCATCACCTGCTTGAGCTCCCCATTGATCACATACCTATCGACGTCGACGTCGTTGAACGTGTAGTACGTCTTGATGTTCTGGAGCTCCGGGTATGTCGCCTGGAGGACCCCCGGGTCCCACAAGCGGACGTTCTCGATCGTGGGGGCATTCGCCTCGACCTCCGCAGCGGTGAGTTCGGGCGAGGCCTCGAACCTGCGGACCTCGACGTCCTCGAGGCCGAACGCGTACCGGGTGAAGTCGAGGTTGTGTTGAACGAACGGTGTCTCCCGTTCGATCTCATTCGGTTCGACCGAGAACCTCTGCACGAGGGCCGGGTAGATGCCACCGATGCCGATCGACGTGACCAACCAGATCCCGAGCGCGACCGCCGGCAAGGTCCAACCACGGAATCTCACGTTCACGAGCAGGATCACCGCAGAGACGATCGAGATGAAGATGAGGAGGTTGAGGGCAGGGATCTGCGCATTCACGTCGGTGTAGCTCGCGCCGAAGACCTGGCCGCGGCCCGAATACAAGAGTTCCCACTTGTCGAACTGGTACCCCACAGCCTTGAGGAGCGCCATCAGCGCGACGAGCACCGAGATGTGGGCCTTCACCGCATCCGACGTGCGCTGCCCGGGTGTCGCGATCTTGATGCCGCCGTTCAAGTAGTGCGCGGCGATGACGACGAGGGTGCCGACCAGGAGCAGCTGGAACGCCCATCCGAAGATGTCGCGGTACAACGGCAGGGAGAACACGTACAGGGAGACGTCGTTTCCGAAAATGGGATCGACGAGACCGAAGTCGACGGAGTTCCTCCACAGCAGGAAGTCCTGCCACCACGCGGCGGCACCGAGTCCGATGAGGAGACCGAAGAAGAGCGAGAACAGGGTTCGAACGAGTGTCGCGCGTGGTTCGATCCATTCCTGGTACCGCTCGAGCAGCTCCTCGTCTGGCGCACCGGTGAACGCACCGCTCCTCGGTGACAACCTGTCGACGAGCCACAGGTTGATCCAGAAGAAGAGGACAGCCACGAGGGCTGCACCGAGCACGAGCCAGACCCTCGTGAAGGTGACGGTCGTCCACACTCCGGCAAACCCACGCTCACGGAACCACTGATAGTCGGTGAACAGGGTGGCAAGCCACCTGCCGAACACGAGGAGGATGAAGAACCCACCGACGATGAACGAGAGTATCCGACGGAACCCTGACCCTTGGCGGTAGTTGATCGGCTCTCGGTTGATCACCGAGACGATTCTATGGTGCTGGCGGGCTAGACATCCCGCCCAGATGGCCGCTCAGATGGCCGACGCACGAACCGTGGCCTCGACGACCCTCCGTTCGGCCTCGTCGGAACGCCAGGTGCGGAACACCTTGCTCGCAGATGCAGCGACTTCCCGCTCCCCGCCCCCGGAAGAGCGAGTCCGCTCGATGGCGGCAGTCACCGCTTCGTGGAGATCCGTCGCGAACGCCGCGCCGTCCGGTGACGAGCCGCTGGATCCGAGCCCGATCGCGAGTTCGTTGAACGGTTCATCGAAACGATCGGTGAAGTCGGGACTCGGCGACCACCCCGGATCGGTTCGCAGGTGCTCGAGAGCCTCGTTCTGGAGTTCGACGAGGGTTCTCTTGATCTCCCTGAGTGCTGCGTTCTGGAGCGGGATGACCGCACTCTCGTCCGGCGCTGGATCCGGCGGTGGTGCCGCATCGACGACATCGGCGGAGGCCGTCGCGGCGGGACGGGGCTCGGCAGGGACCGATCCGTTCGATGAAGACTCGATGTCGCTACGCTCACCTGCCGATGGCGGCTCCGGTTCCCGTGCCGTCCGTAGCATCGCGAACAGGGAGCCGATGTCGTCGGGCACGACAGCTCCCACGGTCACCGCATCGCCCTCGACCACAGGCTCCGCCTCGGGGATCGCAGCCACCGGGACGTCGGCCGCTTCCGCGACCCGCTCTTCCGCCATGGGTGTTTCGGTGGTTGGGTCTTCGGCCGCGGGTTCGGCGATGGTCGACGGTGACGGAACCTCGGTCCCCACGACGACGTCCTGTTCATGATCCACCGCTTCAGGAGCCGCTTCGTCATGCTCCACCGAGCGAGGCACAGCGGGGGAGTCCTCTGCGGGAGGTGGTGCCGCAGGCTCCTCGGGGGGCTCGAGTGATATCCCTGCACGGAGGGCGGTGACCTCTGCCATCAGCTCGTCGGCGTCGACGGGGCTCGGCGGCACGACGCGGGTCGCAGCGACGATTCTGACGGATCCGCTGTCGCTCGCGTGGTGGGTTCGCTCGTCCGGTATCTCAGGCTCGGGTGCGGGGGCGTCGAGGGCCTGACGCTTCGACTCGATCTCGGACTCCATCTCCGAGATCGATGCCCGAGTTGCCTCGAGCTCGGCGAGCAATTCGCTGCGACGGTCCTCCAGTGCGCGTGCCCTCTCCTGGGCGAGCTCCGCCTGCTGGCGCGCAGCCGAGAGAACGGCCTCGCTCTCGAAGCGGGCCGCATCGACGATCTGGTCCGCCTCGACCCTGGCGGTTCGAATCGACTCCTCCCGGTCCCTTCGCGCGTCACCGGTTAGGTGGATGGCCTCGCGCTCGGCCTCCGCCCGTACGAACAGGGCCTCCTCCTTGGCCGCGGCGATGATCGAATCCGCCTCGGCTCGAGCGGTTCGGAGCATCGCGGACCCCTCGCTCCATGCGTCCGCTCGCATCGCCTCGCTCGCCTCCGTGGCCTGGCGGATCATGGCCTCGGACGAGGACTCCGCATCGGCGCGCCATGCGTCTGCGTCGGTCGACGCGCGGCTGCGGATCCCTTCTGCGGCGCTGCGGGCCGCCTCGAGGATCCCAGCGATGTCGTTCCCGATGGTGTCGAGCTCGTAGGCGAGCGCCTCGGCCTCCGAGATCCCGAGCGCGGGAGGCTCTCTACGCTCATCGTCTCCATGGGATTCGAGCGCCTCGATACGATCGGCGATTTCGCCGAGGTACGCCTCGACCTGTGACCGTTCGTAGCCACGGAGGGCGACATCGAACCGGCGAGCACGCACCCCGTCCGGGGTCAGTTCATCCGCCATGGGCGGCAGCGTAGGGGCTGGCAGCGTGGTGTCCGCGGATTGTCAGAGGCTCTCGAGGAACGCCAATGCATCCTCGATCCTCTCGACCCTGACGACCTCGATCCGGTCACCGGCAGCGGCCACGGCGTCTTCGTAATTCCCCGCGGGCACGAGCACCGCCCTCGCTCCGGCGTCGACAGCTCCGTACACCTTCTGGTGGATCCCTCCGATCGAGCCGACCGTTCCGTCGCGCTCGATGGTCCCCGTGCCTGCGATGCGGTAGCCCTTCGTGATCTCGTCCTCGGTCAGCTGGTCCATGATCTGGAGCGTGAACATCAGCCCAGCCGACGGGCCGCCGATGTTCTGGGAGTCGATCACCACGTTCACGGGGAACTCGACGATGGGTTCGTTGTTCTCGAGCAGAATCCCGATCAGTGGCCGTTCAGGGTCGTCGGGGTTCTCGCCGAGGGTGATCTCGACTGCGAGATCATCGAACGCATTTGGCGAACCGTCCCTTGGTCGCTCGACCAGCATCGTGATCACGTCGCCCACCGACAGGTCGGCCAGTTGGGCGATGATGTCGCTGCGGAATGCAACGGTGGTCCCGTTCATGTCGACGATCACGTCGTTCGGGAACAGGATGCCGTCTGCCCCCGACTCTGGGACGGTGTCGATGACGAGGGCTCCCGTTCCGGTGAGTGTCACCTCGTAGCCGAGCTGGGTGAGGGCCACGAAGATCGCGTTGTTCTTGGATTGCTCCATGAGGGCCAGGCTCTCACGACGGAGCTGTTCCGGTGAGACGCCGATCGGCCGTATGTTCTCCCTGGGGCGCGTGTCGACACTGTCGTCGAACTGGGCGGCCACCCATTCGAACGCATTCGCCTCCTTGAGTGAGACCGTGAGGAAGAACAACTCCCCCACGCTCGAGACGGTGCCCCCTTCGACCGTGACGAAATCCGATGTGTCGTACACGGGGCCTGGGCTGAGGGTGTAGTACGGGAGGCTGATGGGCCACGCGATGGCGATCGCGATGCCTACGGCCATCAGCAATCCGGCGACGACCCATGGCCATTTCGGATACGGCGCGGTGGGTCGTACGGACTCGGGGATGTCTGCGTAGGGGTCTGCGGGCTCGCTCAATGCGACGTCGTTGTCCACCGGGCGAGGTTACCCGGGACGACGGGTAGCCGTGCGCCCTCAGGCGATCCTGCGTCCAGCGACGAGGTCGGCGGTCACCACGATACGAAAGCGATTCGAGCCCTTCGGGTGGCAGGCGAACATCGTGAGCATCGGACCGTCCCCGTCGTAGGTGATCCACATGGCGGTCGGATCGACGATGAACGACTCATCGACGCGATACATCACGTCGAACCCGCTCCCGTCCCTCACGAAGATGAGGTCCCCGGGCGCGAGCCGGTCGAGGTCGTGGAAGGGTTGGGAGTGGGTCGTACGGTGCCCCGCGAGGACGACGTTGCCATCTCCCCCCGCGACCGACGTTCCGGCCCAATGCGCGACGCCTCGATCGATCACCGACGGTGCCACCCCCGACCGAATGACCTCATCGACGCCG
>CAZYGP010000144.1:0-2127 GCA_964647265.1 uncultured Acidimicrobiaceae bacterium
TGTTCGCGAGCTTGTCGACGCCGGCCTGGAGGCCGCGTCGTGCCTCGTCATCAAAATGAATTTCCTTGGCTGCCATGATGTCCTCCTCCTAGCCCAGGACCGCGAGCACGTCACGGCTGGAGAGGATCAGGAGGTCCTCGCCGTTGTGCTTCACCTCGGTGCCGCCGTACTTCGAGTAGAAGACGACGTCGCCGACCTTCACATCGACGGGTACACGAGCCCCGTCCTTGAACTCACCCGGACCTACTGCAAGGACCTCGCCCAACTGGGGCTTCTCCTTGGCGGTGTCAGGTATCACGAGGCCACCGGCGGTCCGGGCCTCCGTTTCCTCTTGGGGCTTCACGACGATACGGTCGCCCAAAGGCTTGAGATCCATCCGACTCTCCTTCTTTGTCGAGTTAGCAGTCGGTGCTTACGAGTGCCAAGGATACCACTGTCGTTGGCAGTCGCGCACATCGAGTGCCAACCGGTCAGAACCCCTATCCGACAGGAGCGGTCGCAGGGCGGCTCCGGCTCAGGCGACCCTGTCCGGGAGGACCTTCGCGAGATCGGAACCCTCGATGATGCCGACCACAACGTCGTCGTAGGTGACGACGACACGACGCGTGCGGCCGGCGGGGCGGACGAGGAGGGACTCGAGTGGCGCATCCGCCTCGACGACATCATCAGGGCCGATGTCGGTCATGAGCGACCTCACCCGCACGGACGGCCAGCGCGACGGTGCGACCGCATCGATCTCGTCCTGGCCGATCACGCCGACCACCCTTCCGTCGACCTCCACGGGCAGCGAACGAAGTCGAGGCCCGAGAGCGTGGAGGTCGAGCATCGAGGCGACCGTGGCCCGTCCTGGCACGGCGTTGGGTGTTTCGCGCATCGCGTCACGAACCAGCAACCCGTCGAGAGCTGCGCTCAACTGTTCCCGACGCCCGGCGCGGGCAGCAGTGACCGCGAGGTACCACCCTGCCGCCAGTACGAACAGGCCCACGGGTGACCTCCTGGCGAGCATCACGGTACCCGCACCGATCGCGGCGTACCCGATCCATCGTCCGACGGCCGAGACCACGTGCGTGGCACCGACGCGATCACCGGTTCGGGAGGCGATGAGGCCTCGCAGGACCCGACCGCCGTCGAGTGGGAACCCCGGCAGGAGGTTGAACAGCCCGATGCCGATGTTCGCGAGGGCAACCGCGAAGAGTGCGGTACCGATCACCGAGTCAGCGCCCACGATCGCGGCGAGGACCCAGCACGCAACTCCGAGGACCAGCGAGGCCATGGGACCTGCAACCGCAACGACCACCTCGGACCTCGGAGAGGGATTGCCGTCGATCACCGAATACCCACCGAAGAGGTAGAGCCGAATGGCGCGGACGCCGAGGCCGTGGCGAACGGCGACGACGACATGGCTCACCTCGTGGAGAAGCACACTCGCGAGGACGGCACACCCCGCAACCAGCGCAACGAGCCAGTTCGTGTCGTTCGCCCCGATCTGGGACATCCGAAGGTCGATCAGGACGACGATGGCGAACAGGATCGCAAGGACGAATGCGGAGGCATCGGCGACGACGGGGACCCCGAGGATCCTTCCGAGCCTGATCCCCGGTGTCATGTCGCCAGCGACAGACCGGGGTCGACGTCACCGGTCAGGTGGTCACCGTGCGCTCCCGAAAGGAGCCTGTCGACACCGACACTCGCGATCATCGCCCCATTGTCGGTGCACAGCACGGGCTCAGGGATGAACAGGCCGACACCGCGTCGATCCGCCTCCTCGGCGAGGCGGGCGCGCAACCTGCGATTCGCGAGGACGCCTCCTCCCCCACCGACGACCTCGACACCGGTCGCCTCGGCGGCATTGAAGGTCTTCTCGACGATGACGTCGACGATCGCCTCCTGGATGGAAGCCGACACATCCTCTCTGGCCGGCAACGTTCCCGCCTCGCGTGCCTTCTCGAGGTACGTGACCACCGAGGTCTTCAGGCCGGAGAAGGAGAAGTCGAACGGCCTGTCCCTGAGTGCCCTGGGGAAGTCGATGGCGGACGGATCACCGTTCTCGGCATCGCGGTCGATCGCAGGGCCGCCCGGGAAGCCGAGGCCCATCTCGATTCGTCCCGGCAGGAGGGCACTCGCCCC
>CAZYGP010000144.1:2137-5939 GCA_964647265.1 uncultured Acidimicrobiaceae bacterium
GGAAGCCGAGGCCCATGAAGCGGGCGAGTTTGTCGAACGCCTCGCCCGCTGCGTCGTCGATCGTCCCTCCGAGGATCTCGTAATCGCCCCACGCCCTGACATGGACGATCTGGCTGTGACCCCCGCTCGCGAGCACGACGACCGCAGGGGGTTCGTACTCCCCGAACGACAGTCGCGGGGCATACAGGTGTCCCTCCATGTGATCGATCCCGAAGAGGGGCGTTCCGAGGCTGTAGGCGAATGACTTCCCGAACGCGTAGCCGACCATCAAGGCGCCGACGAGGCCGGGGCCACGAGTCACGGCGATCGCGTCGAGGTCGTCGGGGTGGATGCCTGCGGACGTCATCGCCCGATGGACGAGGGGCCTGATCGCCTCCACGTGCGCGCGAGCGGCGACCTCGGGAACGACTCCTCCGAAGCGCTCATGGAGCTCCACCTGGGATGCGAGGACCGAACTCCGAACGACCATCCCCTCCAGGACGGCGACACCGGTCTCGTCGCAGCTCGTCTCGATGCCGAGTACCAGCGGCCCGTTCATGTCACGACCTCCACGGCGGAGCGAATCCGGTCGAGGCGCTCCGCATAGTCCTGCGTGTCGATGTCCGTCGCCCACATGACGAGCGCGTCCTCGTCCTGGTAGTAGTTCTTCCTCCTGCCGATGGGGCTGAATCCGAACCGGTCGTAGAGACCCTGCGCCGCAGCGTTCGTGATCCTCACCTCGAGCGTCAGGTGGCGGGCCATCGCCGCAACGGCACGTTCCACGAGGGCGAGCATGATGTGGGTCCCGACGTGCCGACCTCTGGCATCGGGCGCAACCGCGACGGTGGTGATGTGGGCATCGTCCTCGACGAGGAGGAGCCCCCCGTACCCGATGATCACGCTGTCGTCGTCGACTGCCACGACGTACACCCGCGAGTCCATCGCCAGCTCGTCGAAGAACACCCTCGGTGACCAGGGCTGGGGGTAGATCAGCGCTTCGAGTCCCGCAACCGCGGGGATGTCCGCCCTCTCCATGTCGCGTATTTCGGGACGGCTCATTCCGGCCACGCTCCCTCGGAGCGGAAGGCCGTCCAGTTGATGTCGACGTCGGGCTCGCGCATGTACAGCGGCCGCACCTCGTCCGCGAGGGTGAGGTCGTCCCTTCGGACCTTCATCGCAGCGATCTCGACCACTGTATCGGCGGACGGATATCGGGGGCGGCCCCGCCGAACGCGGTGGAGTCCCGTCCACATCGTGTCAGGGAGGGATCCCCAATCGCCGACGACGAGGGAGTCCGAGCCATCGGCCTCGAGGAGCGCCTTGAAATCAGTAGGCCGCACGATCTCGGGGGGACCGTCGGGGGCAACCCCACCGGGAAGTGGCCGGAACGGCGCGATGGCGAACTGTCCGCGACGCACGTCCACGACGGGCCAGATGCGACGTCTGCCCGTCGCGGCCCGAAGGGCGATCACGGTGAGGGAGGACGTCGTGACCATCGGGGCGCCGATCGCAGCGGCGAAGGCCTGGGCCGTTGCAATCCCTGCGCGCAACCCCGTGTACGGACCGGGGCCGACGTCGACGGCGACGACGTCGATGTCCCGCGGCTTCCATCCGGCCTGACCGAGGATGAAGTCGATCGCAGGCATCAGGAAGCCGACATGTCCCCTCCGATCGACGTTGACGCTCATTCCCTTGATGGCGCCGTCCTCGCCGATCGCCACCGATGATGCAGACGTTGCGGTTTCGATCGCGACGATCCTCATGTGAGCATCTCCAGGCTTCGTTCCGTCCATGATCCCTGAGGCATGAACGTGAAGACACGAACCTCATGCTCGACATCGATGCACACGACCAGATGGGATTCCCCGAGACCGGCCACCACGGTATTCCCCCACTCGATGAGCAGGACCCCGTCGGCCGCGTCGTCAGGGAGTTCCAGGTCGTCGAATTCGGCCTGTGTTCCGAGTCGATACACATCGGCGTGGACGAGGGGAAGGAAGCCGTCGCGATGGATCCGTGAGATCACGAACGACGGCGACGTGATGCGTTCGGTGATGCCGAGGCCCTCAGCGATGCCGGCCGCGAACAGGGTCTTGCCTGATCCGAGGCGCCCGGAGAGCAGCACGACGTCACCTGCGGTGAGGACGGCCGCGAACCGGCGACCGAGCGCCAGGGTGTCGGCAGGTGAGTGGGTGGTGATCTGGAGGTTCATGTCTGGCCGCCGAACAGATCGAGCTGATGGTCGATCGACGCGCGCTGACCCGCATCGGGTTCCCGCACCAGGCCGTCGGTCGTTGCATCGATGAGATTACCGTCGATGATCGACCGCACGAGTCGCAGGTCCGCACGGATGTCGTCGGTGACCCGGTCCCCGCCCCTCAGGGCTGCCGCAGGGTGATACGTCGGCACGAGGTATCGCCCCCACCACGGATACGCCGCTCCCCTTAGCCGAGTGATCCCGGTCTCCGTGCGGAGCGCGAGCCGTGTCGAGAAGTTGCCGACGGTCACGACGACGAGCGGGTCGACGAGCTGGATCTGGCGCCGGAGATAGCCCTTGCACGCGTCGATCTCGTCTGCACGTGGATCCCGATTCCGAGGAGGCCTGCACTTGACGACGTTGGCGATGTACACATCTGATCGCTCGAGACCTATCTCGCCGAGGAGTGAGGCGAGCAGTTGTCCGGATCGGCCCACGAACGGTTCACCCTGCTCGTCCTCGGCCTGCCCCGGACCCTCCCCAACGATCATCACATCGGCGTCCGGCGCACCCGAACCGAATACGACATTGGTCCGTGTCTCCGCCAGGACGCACATCGTGCATCGTGACGCCAACGTGGCCAACTCGCCGAGATCGACGATGTGATCGAAGGACGCGGTCACTCGCGGCTCTCGAGGACTGCGCTGACGATGGACGATGCGACGACGGAGAACACGGCGTCGCCAAGACGGTCCACGTCAGCAAGGCGCCGACCGCACGAGATCACGAACGCGGTGTCCCCGTCGTATCGGGTGTGCGCAGGTCGGACGGTGGCGGCAAGGGCGTCATGGGCCCGTATCGCGAACCTTCGCAGCTCGTTGCGGTCCTCGATCCATGCATCCGTCGCTACGGCGATGAGGGTCGTGTTGAACCCGAACGGACCCGTGTCACGCAAACGATCCAGGTCCACTGAGCCGGTCAGTCGATGCCCGGCGAGGTCGTATACGTCCCCGACTGCGTTGACGACGACGAGCGCGCCTACCCGTGCCTCGTCCACCGCCATGGACGACGACCCGACGCCCGAACGGGTGACACCCGCCGGACCGTTGATCTTGCCGACGGTCGCACCCGTGCCTGCTCCGACGCTTCCCATCGGAACGGGCCTGTCCGACCGATTGGCATACGCCGTCGATCCGTCGGAGGCAGTCGGCCTGACGTCCGACCTGCCGACCATGAGGTCGTAGATGATCGCGGCGGGAACGATCGGGACCGGACCCGCTGGTGTCGGGGCGCCCCTCCCCTCACGTTCGAGGTCCTCCATGACACCGTCTGCCGCTGCGAGGCCGAACGCGGATCCCCCTGCGAACACAAGGGCGTTGACGGTGACGGGTTTCACGGCATGCCCGAGGATTGCGTGCTCGCGCGAGCCCGGCCCACCGCCGCGAACGTCGACAACGGCGACATTCGGCTCGGCGAACGTGATCACGGTCACCCCCGTTCGTGCGTCCTCGTCGGTGCAGTGGCCTACCTCGACTCCGGGGACGTCGGTGAGGCTGCGTTCAGCCGGCACGGGACCCACCGACATAGCGGCGCACGAGACGTGGCCCGAAGTGGCAGACGACCTCC
>CAZYGP010000145.1:0-5893 GCA_964647265.1 uncultured Acidimicrobiaceae bacterium
CAGGCAGGGTGCGCTGGTCCTGCTGTTCGGGGTGGCTGCCGGTCTCATCGGCAGTTCCTTGAGCCTTGCAGTCCACCGTACCTTGCGCTCGTGACCAGGCGACTCCTCCTCCTCGCGCTCGTCGTCACCCTCTACGGGGCTTCCGCGTTTCCCGCAATGGGAGCGGACCTCGACTCTGATCTCGACCGCGTTCGAGAGCAGATGGCCGAGGTGAGGTCCCGGATCTCGGTGGTGGCGTCGGAGCGGTCCGCCCTCGCCAGGGAACTCATTTCCTCAGGTGAGGCCCTCGAGGAGGCCGAGCGCGAGGTACTCGCAGCGTCGAACGAGGTCAGCATCGTCGATGTCGCCCTCGCCGCACGCATGGAGTCCCTCGGTGCGATCAGGGCGCAACTCTCCGAGCAGCTCGCATCCCTGGCCGAGACACGCGGCCTCAGGGACGATGCACGCACGGAAGCCGAGACCTGGGTGCTTCAGGCGTACATGGGTGGTGGAACCGCCCAGCCATCGATTGCGTTCAGCGCGACCGTCGTCAACGACATCTCCGTGGGTGTTGCGTATCTCGACGTTCTCACCGTCCACAGCTCATCCGCAGCGGATCGCTACGGCGAGCTCGTCTCCGAGGAGGAACGCCAGGAGGCGGAGATCCGTCGCGTCGAGGAGTCGATGGCGGAGGAAGTGAGCGACCTCGAGACCCTCGGATCCGAACTCGACCGCCTGGAGGAGGATCTCCGCCAGAGGCGCGAGCTGCTGGCCGCCGCGTACGGGGAACAGGTCAGGCTCCTCGAGCGTCTCGACGGTGAAATCGCCCACTTCGAGGGCGAGCTGACCGCACTTGCCCGCGAGGAGTCATCGATCCGCTCGGACATTGCCGCCGCATCGGCGCCGGCCAGCGCTCCGGTTGCGAACTCGCAGTCCGGTTTCGTAAGACCGGTTCCGGGAGCAGTGTCGTCCGGTTTCGGGATGCGCATCCATCCGATCACCGGCCAGAACCGCATGCACAACGGGGTCGACATGGACGCGGCACACGGCGACCCGATTCGCTCGGCCCGATCAGGCCGGGTGATCCTCGCCGGCGCCAAGGGGGGATACGGGAACACCGTGATGGTGGATCACGGCGGTGGCATGGTGACCCTGTACGCGCACCAGTCGCGGATTGCGGTATCGGTCGGAACGACCGTCTCGCCGGGGCAGGTGGTCGGGTACATCGGTTCGACCGGTCAGTCGACTGGTCCCCATCTCCACTTCGAGGTGCGGATCAACGGGGCTCCCGTGAACCCCACGAACTACTTCTAGGGCGGCTTGTAGCCTCGGCGCCATGTCTGGTCGCAAGGTCGTCGCCACGAACCGTCAGGCACGGTTCAACTACGAGATCCTCGACACGTTCGAAGCCGGCATCGCGCTTCGCGGGTCGGAGGTCAAGTCGCTGCGCGCAGGGCACGTCCAGCTCAAGGACTCGTACGCCGACATCCGCAACGGCGAGGTGTGGCTCGTCAACGCCCACATCTCCCCGTACTCGTTCGCCGAGAACGGTGGGCACGACCCCGAACGCCAGCGCAAGCTCCTCCTCCATCGCCGTGAGATCGACAGGCTGTTCGGCCGCATTCGGGAGGAGGGACTCACCCTCGTCCCGATCCTGATCTACTTCACCGAAGGCAAGGCGAAGGTGGAACTCGGGCTCGGCAAGGGGAAGCGTCGCCACGACAAACGCCAGGCCATCGTCGAGCGCCAGCAACAGCGTGAGATGGCCAGGGCACGGAGCCATCGACGATGACCGGTTCGCCGCTACGCGGGCACGGGGACACGGGGAGTTCGCAGCGATGCGCGTGACCGTTGAGGTCGACATCGATGCCCCGGTAGAGGAGGTTTGGGCGGATGTGGCGAACATGGCGTCCCACAGCGAGTGGATGGCTGACGCGGAACACATCACCTTTGCGGGAGACCGCCGTTCGGGCGTGGGCACCGTACTGATCGTGCCGACACGGATCGGGCCGCTGACCACCGAGGATTGGATCATCGTCACGGAGTGGGAGGATCGGCGCAGGATCGGCGTCATCCACGTCGGGATCGTCTCTGGTGTGGGTGCGTTCACGCTCACCGATGTCGATGGGGGAACCAGGTTCGTCTGGGACGAGGACATCACACTGCCCCTGGGCTTCGGCGGCCGGCTCGGCGAAGTCATCGCGAAACCGATCATGACGGCGATCTGGCGGTCGAACCTCCGACGGCTCGCCAACCGCTTCTGCTGAGCTGCGATCGGGCGTCAGGCCCCGAACTCGTCGAGGCCCGCGACGAGATCAATGAGGCGTTGATCCTCGAGGTAGCCGGTCATTCGCAGGAGCACCGTGCCATCGCCGTCCGTGACCACCCAGAACGGGAAGGCATTCACGCCCAGTTGGCTCGCGAGACGAAGGTCCTCGTCCACGACGACCGTGAACGGGAACTGCTGGTCGGCGAGGTACTCGTCGAGCGGATTGCCGCGCGTCGGATCAATGGACGATGTGACGGTCGCGATCTCGATCCCGGGGTAGGCCTCACGGAAGCCGGGGTACAGGGCGGACAATGACGGGAGTTCCTGCTGGCAGTAGGGGCACCAGTGCGCCCAGACCATCCACACTCGCTTCGTGCCGTCAGCGGGGTCGATCGACACGGTGTCGCCCGAGTACGCGTCGGGGCCCTCGACGACCCCGAGCCGCATACCGAGTGCCGTGTCCTGCTGGCCCTGTTCGAAACGAGGGAGGAAACCTGCGGGAACAACAGGTGTGGCAGCGTTCGCTGGCGCGGATCCCAGCGCATCGACCGAGTCCGTCACCTCGCCGACCTGCCTCGAGAGCGTCACAACGTCTCCGCGGGTGGCGGAGAGCTCGTCGCGCGTGTCGTTGAGGGTTGATATGAGGTACAGCTGGCTCGCTGCGAGGAGCCCGACGACGAGGATCGCTCCGGCGATCGCGTAGCGGGCCAACGACCGCCTCGGAGCAGCGGCGGGAAGCTCCTCGGTCGCCGTCGACGCAGGACCAGCGGTCTCGTCGGGAGCCTCCGACTCCGTTGCGGTCTCCAGTGCGTCCCCGGGTGTCTCGGATTTCGTAGTCATCGCACACCGGAGGCTACCGGTGTGCATGCAATGGCGATCATGGGATGACGAGCGATTCGGGATCTTGTGTGCGATGTCGGGACGGACCGGTACCCTTGGCGGGTGGACGTGCTTCACACGTTCCCGCGCATGCGGGGGTGACATGGTTTCGACCGTGAGAGTTGAGGCGCCGGAAGCGAGCCGAGGTCACCGGAGTCCTCGTAAAAGAGCCGGTACACACATAAGTGCAGACGAAAGTTACGCACTGGCAGCGTAGTTAAACGCTCCTGTCCTCCTGTTGGGCACCCACCTCGGCAGGTCAGGGCAACGCAATGTGGGATGCTCCCGCCGGGATTCCGGGACCGGCGGGTCAAGCCAACCCCGGATAGGTCATGAGGGTGCTTGCCGACAGAGTCCTCGTGTCCGAAAGCTCGCTGTTGGCTGCGCTCGGAGATGCCGACGTCGATGTCTCTCGGGACGGGGGTTCGATTCCCCCCACCTCCACGAACAGGTGACGACACAACGTACCGCACACACGACAGGGCCCTCCCCGGCACAACCGGGGAGGGCCCTGTCGTCATCCACGGGTCCGACACGGTCGGCGACGTGCCGGGCGCCGTCGTCCTGCCGCTGCACTTGGACGTCTGTGGCTCGTGTTTGGGCATCGAAGGAGTCGGGCGGTACCCTCGCCCCATGAGCGAGATCGGGTTCCTGGACTCGTCATTTGCGCAGATGGCCCTCGCCCTCGGCCTTGCCGTGGCCATCGGAGCTGTGACCGTTGCGCTCCGGCAACCCCTGTTGATCGGATTCATCGCGGCCGGCATCCTGATCGGTCCCAGCGGTCTGGGACTTGCGGGTGACACGGCGCAGTTCGAGTTGCTCGCTCGTCTCGGCATCGCAGTGCTGCTGTTCCTCGTCGGCCTGAAACTCGACCCCTCGCTGATCCGCACCACGGGTCCCGTCGCGCTCGCGACCGGCCTCGGCCAGGTGTTGTTCACATCCGTGGCCGGGTTCGCGATCGCGATCGGGCTCGGCTTCGACACGGTCGAGGCGCTCTATGTCGCCGTAGCCCTGACGTTCTCCTCGACGATCATCATCATCAAGCTCCTGTCGGACAAGCGGGAACTGGACGAGCTGCACGGCCGGATTGCGGTCGGGTTCCTCATCGTTCAGGACATCGTCGTTGTGATCGTGCTGATCTTCATCACAGCCATCGGGGCCGCGGGGGACGAGGGAGTGGGTGCTCGCCTCATCGAGGTGCTGATCCGAGGAGCTGTGTTCCTCGTGGTATTGACCGCACTCGCCAGGTGGTTGCTCCCATGGGTATTCGGCCGGTTGGCGAGGAACCGCGAGCTGCTCGTGCTTGCCTCGGTTGCGTGGGCCGTGATCCTTGCCGCGACCGCCGATGCGCTCGGATTCTCCTCCGAGGTCGGTGCATTCCTCGCAGGCATGTCTCTCGCGGCGACACCGTATCGGGAGGCGATCGCGTCACGGCTGGTGGGTCTGCGCGACTTCCTGCTCTTGTTCTTCTTCATCGAGCTCGGCGTTCAGTTGCAGCTCTCTGCCGCGGCCACCCAGCTGCTCGATGCGTCGGTGCTGTCCCTGTTCGTGCTGGTCGGCAACCCGCTCATCGTGCTCGTGATCATGGGGCTGATGGGGTACCGGAAACGTACGTCGTTTCTCGCCGGCCTCACGGTCGCCCAGATCAGCGAGTTCTCCCTGATCCTCGTCGCACTCGGTGTGCGGGTCGGCCACGTCGATCAATCCGTGTTGGGGGTCGTGACCGCGGTCGGCATCATCACGATCGTGCTCTCGACATACATGATCCTCTATTCGCAGTCCATCTTCGACCGTATCTCCCCCCTCCTGTCCGTCTTCGAGAAGTCCCAGACCCGTCCCGGTGACAGGGCCGACCACCGTGAGGGAGATGTCGATGCCGTCGTGTACGGACTCGGCCGGCACGGCTCGCTCATCGCCGAAGGCCTTCGCGGAGCCGGGTGGCGCGTGCTCGGTGTCGATATCGACCCGCAGGCTCTTGAGCAGGCGAAGGGATCGGGGATCGAGGTGATCTATGGCGATGCCGAGGATCCCGAGTTCATCCTCGCCCTGCCGCTCGGTCAGGCGCAATGGGTGGTCAGCACCGTGCCGGCGATCGATGTGAACCTCTCGCTCCTCTACGGCTTGAGGTCCTCCGGCTACGAGGGTCGCATCGCGATGACAGCGCACACACCCGAGGCCACCGAGCAACTGCTCGAGCGGGACGTGGACCTCGTACTCTCGCCCTTCGCTGTGGTTGCGGAACGGGCAGTCGACACGATCGTCGTGTCCTCACCGGGCATTGTCACTACATGAGTCACGGATCACGGCTGCGTACGGTGCTCGTTGCCACGGATCGTTCGCCGGGTGCGCGAATCGCCGTCGAGCGCGGAAGGCACCTGACCAGGACGATGGGACTCGACCTCGTGGTGTGCCACGTCATGGATGAGCACGACACGGACGATGGCTCGGTGCTCGTCGAGCTTTCGGCCGAGAACCCCGACGCGAGGGTCATGGTTCGCCGTGGTCATGCCTTCGTCGAGATCGTTCGCACGGCCCGAGAGGTCGATGCCGTCATGATCGTCGCCGGTGCATTCGGTGAGCACCGATCGGGAAGGATCCCCCTTGGGGTCACGATCGACAGACTCGTCAGGAAGGCCGACCGTCCCGTTCTCGTGTCGCGCATCGCGTCGCGTCGCGTCTACCGCACGGTCGTTGCCGGAATCGACGGCTCCGTGGAGGGGTCGGCAGGCCTCGGCCTCGCCCGCTCGTTGGCGCCAGATGCTCACC
>CAZYGP010000146.1:0-4110 GCA_964647265.1 uncultured Acidimicrobiaceae bacterium
CTCATACTGAGCGTTGGCGATCTTGTACCAGATGATCGGCGCCAGATTGTCGAAGCCGAGAAAGCGGCACCGCTCCTGGATGCTGGCATGGAGCGGGAACACGAGATGGCGTCCGTAGGCCCGCCGCGACACGTTCACGTCGCCGACAACGATCACGAGCCTTCCACCAGGTACAAGCGCTCGATACGCCCGTCGCCAAACTTGGTCGAGTTCGTCGAGGAACTGCTCGTAGTCGGCCACATCGCCCAGTTGGTCCTCGTGGTCGTTGTACTTCTTGAGCGTCCAGTAGGGAGGAGAGGTCACCACCAGGTCGACGGACTCCTCGCCGATCTCAAGTTGCCGACTGTCGGCGTTGTAGAGCAAGTGGCGTGTTTCAAGACCTCTGACAACCTGGTCAATCTGGCCGCACGCATCGGGATCCTTGGCAATCGCCGGAATCGCCTTCTGGGGCTCCTCAACAAGGCGACCCAACAAATCAGGGGGTGCAAGCCGGGAAAGTTCACTGCGCTCGATCACCTTGCCGAGCACGACCGGCGCCTCGGTGTACGCAACCTCCGTTGCCGCTATGACCACTGCACTGCCTCTCTACAAGTCCGTCTGCGGGCCGACCAGCCGAGCACCTAAGTTACACGACTGCATCCACAGAGACACCGTACCTCGGCACTCCGACAGAAACGGCCCAAAGGCATCCCATGCGCGTTCGGCCCTCGAAGCCGCCGCGGTCATCTGCCGTGACATCGCTTGTACTTGTTTCCTGATCCACAAGGGCATCGCTCATTGCGACCGACGCTCGGTGCGGCCTTTGAGGGCCGGGCGGCAAGCTTCGGGAGCATCTCGACCCGTTGTTCGAGGCTCCTCAGTTCGTCCTCCCAACGGCGCAAGCGCTTGTCCTGCGCCTTGAGCCGATCGCCGGCTGTATCGAGCTGACGTTCGCGGGCAATGATCTCTGCCTCCCGCGCGGCGAGCTGCTCCTGCACCGCGCGCTGGAAGACTGGTAGTTCGTCATCGTCGAACTCATCGAACACGCTCGCCATCTCGCGATCGATCAACGCTACGACGGCACGGCCCATCGAGATCCCAGCTGCCTCGCAGTACCGCTTCCACGTCGCCCACTTCGCCGCAGTCACCGGAACCCGCACCATCTGGAACGTCTCCTCCTGGCCGAACCCTGCGAGGAGCGTTCGGTCGATCCTGGCCAGTCTGCCCCGGTCGAGGTCCATCACCTTCCCCTCGCTTGTCTACATGTAGACATCCCGCAACTTGTTGCACGTGCGTGTGTTGTTGGAGGGTGGTGAGCGCGCGTCGCGATCGCGGCCTCGCATGAGCTGTCGAGTCGGGTGTTTGGCTTGAGTTGTTGCTGCGACATCGGGTTCCTCTCTCGGGATTGGTGTGTGGCTCATCGTGAGGTAGGACCCTGTCGTCGGGATGTCATTTTGACCTGGTTCGCCGACCGGTCGGATGCACGCAGAGCCGACTCATCGCCTCCAACGGCACCGTCCACTCGCACATCAGTACGATTTCGCCACGGGACACGCACATCACGGCGGTGTCACACATCTCCCCGGAACGCCGTCACACCTGTGTCTGAACACCTGCCACTGATCTCCCCAGAGTCACCAATGCTCATCGGACACGCCATGACATCGAGCTGACAGGGCTGCTGACACTCTGTTGACAGGGTCCGGGGTGACGATGACCGCCAACGAGCAGGCGGAGTCGTGACCAGAGCGGGGTGGATCGAAGATCGAGACGATCGAGGACTGCGGTGGCGTGCCCGGTACCGAGGTCCCGACGGGATCGTCCGTTCGAAGAGCTTCGCCACCAAGGTGAACGCCCAACGCTGGCTCACCGACCACCAGAACAAGATCGATCAGGCGACGTGGTTCATGCCCGAGCTCGGGAGGATGCCGTGGGAGGAATACTCCGAGCAGCTCCTCGCCAGTCGTGGGCACCTCGCCGCCCGCACCATCGAGACCGACCGACGTTGCCACGAGCGGGTGGCGGAACTGATCGGTGACGTGCAACTCGTGCGCTTGACTCCTGAGCTGCTCCGCAAGGTGACCGCCGACCTCGCCGGACGCTACGCACCCGAAACCGTGGCCCGCACAATGCGATGGGTCCGTCTCACCCTCAACCAGGCCGTCCTGGACCGCCGCATCGCGTCCTCACCCGCCAACGGCGTGCGCCTACCCAGGGGACGTGCCACGACGATGCGGCTGCTCGACGAGTACGAAGTCACAGCGCTCGCCACCGCCCTTCCCGACCGCTATGGCTCGCTCGCGATCGTGGCGGCCTACACCGGGTTGCGGTGGGGTGAGCTGGCCGGACTCCGCATCGGTGATCTCGACCTGAGCCGGGGACGACTCACCGTGTGCTCGACACTCGTCGAAGCAACCGGGCAGCCCCAACAGCTGGGACCGCCGAAGTCAAAGGCGTCCGGGCGAACCATCACCCTCCCCCGCTTCGTCGTAGATACGTTGGACCAGCACCTCAGGACGAACCCGCCCGTCGACGACATGGTGTGGACAACCAACCACGGAGCATTACTCCGCAGAGGGACGTTCGGACGCATCTGGCGCAAAGCCGTGGACGAATCGGTCGGCCCACCGTGCCGGATCCACGACCTGCGCCACACTCACGCCGCCTGGCTCATCGCCGACGGCGAACACCCCAAAGCGATCCAGACACGCCTCGGGCACGGCTCGATCGCCGTCACCATGGACCGCTACGGACACCTCATGGACGGACTCGACGACCAGATCGCACTCCACCTCGACGCTAGAGCCCGATCCGTCGCGCCCCCACCGCGCCCCGAACGCACACGAGACCCTCCCGGCATCGGGCTGTAGACGCACAGGAACCCTTGCAGTGCAAGGGTTCCTGGGTTGTAGCCCCGACCGGATTTGAACCGGCGCTACCGCCTTGAGAGGGCGGCGTCCTAGGCCGCTAGACGACGGGGCCATATGTGACGGACGTCAGTCCGTTCGCTCGGGGGGAAGGACTCGAACCCTCAATAACGGGACCAGAACCCGGCGTGTTGCCAATTACACCACCCCCGAAAGCAGGTGAAAGGATACGAGGTCGGACCTCGTATTGGCAACGAGGCGCCTACGGGTTTGATTCCGCCCAATCGGGATCGTCGAAGCGCTGGATCTCGAGGCGGTTCCCGTCAGGGTCACGGAGGAAGGCGTGATGGATGCCGTATGTCACGCTGTGCTCGGGGCCCGATTCGATCTCGATCCCACGCTTTACGATGCCGTCGCACCAGCCGTCGACGTCGTCCGTGACGAAGGTGAAGACCACCCCGTCGCTCGTCCGGACCGGATCGCGGACGCAGATCCCGAGGTAGGCGTCCTCCGTGACGCGGTAGATGAGACATGAACCCTGATCCACGACGAGATGCAGTCCGAGACCCGTTCCGTAGAACACCGAGCTCGTCGCGAGGTCGCTCACCGGGAGGAACGTGATCTGGGCGTCGATCATGCGAGCAACGCCCTGGCGGCATCGATCCGGGCGAGGGTCTCATCCCTGCCGAGGATCTCTATCGACTCGAACAAGGGCGGGCTGACGGTGGATCCCGAGATGGCGACGCGTATGGGTTGGAGCCCCTTCCGGGCGGACAGTTCGTGCTCGGCGAGCATCCCTCGCAGGGCGTCGTCGATGGCCTGCGTGGTCCACGGATCGAGTGATGCCAGGGCGTTCCGGGCGCCGTCGAGGGCGATCGGAGCCTCGTCGGTCATCATCACGGCGTCCCACGAGTCCTGGTCGTACTCGCTCAGCGGTTCGAGGAGGAATCGCACCTGACCTGGCACCTCGGACAGCAGCTTGGTGCGTTCCTTGATCAGGGGGATGGCAGCCTCGAAGCGTGCCAACCCGACCTCATCGAGCTTCCGGCCGAGGTCCGCCATGACGAGGTCGAGGGTGAGTGAGGCGAACTCACCGTCGGACATCGACCTGATGTAGACCCCGTTCATCCACTCGAGCTTCACCGTGTCGAAGATGGCGGGGTTCCTCGACACGTCCGAGAGGTCGAAGCGTTCGATCATCTCGGCGAGCGAGGCGATGTCGTCGTCGCCCTCGCCTGCTGACCACCCGAGCAGGGCGAGGTAG
>CAZYGP010000146.1:4120-5892 GCA_964647265.1 uncultured Acidimicrobiaceae bacterium
CAGGAGCGACAGGTGGGCGTAGGTGGCGGGTTCGGCGCCGAGGGCGAGGCTCAGGAGGATGTGTTTGGGGGTGGACGACAGTAGGTCCTCTCCCCTGATCACGTGGGTGATGGCGTAGTCGACGTCGTCGACGCTCGAGGCAAGCTGGTAGGTCGGAGTTCCGTCGGAGCGCAGGATGACGAAGTCGTCGACCTGGACGTGGTCGAAGCGCATCTCGCCACGGACCACGTCCTCGAAGATGGTCTCCCCGGGCCTCGGCACCTTGAACCGGATGACCGCAGTGTCACCATCGGCGAGCCGTCGCGACACCTGGTCCCTGGTCGGTTCCATGGAGCCGTCATAGGCAGGTGACGAACCGCTGTCGCGGGCGGCACGCTTGAATTCATCGAGCTGGTCGGGCGTCGCGAACGAGTAGTAGGCCATCCCCTGCCGGACCAGTTCGTGCGCCACCTCCGCATACCGGTCGTACCGGTCGGACTGGCGATAGGTGCCGTGCGGGCCCCCGTGCACGATGCCCTCATCCCATTCGATTCCGAGCCACACGAGGTGCTCGAGGATGTCTTCCTGGTACGCCTGGGTGGAGCGTGCCACATCGGTGTCGTCGGATCGCAGGATGAACGTCCCGCCCTTCGAACGGGCGAAGAGGAAGTTGTACAGCGCGGTGCGAGCTGCACCGACGTGCAGGTACCCGGTCGGCGATGGCGCGAACCGAACCCTGACCGTCATGTCGACACCACGGGATTCATGAGCACACCGATCCCCTCGATCTCGATCTCGACCCTGTCACCGCTTCGGATCGGCCCGACGCCTGCGGGTGTTCCCGTGAGGAGGACGTCGCCGGGGAGGAGCGTCATCACGGAGGAGACGAAAGCCACGAGGTCCGCGACGCCGAAGACCATGTCGACGGTCGTTCCGTCCTGGCGAACCTCGTCGTTGACGGTGCAGATGATCTGGTGCGGCTCCGTAGGATCGAACTCGGTGTCGATCGCGGGTCCGAGGGGGCAGAACGTGTCGAAGCCCTTCGCACGGGTCCACTGGCCATCCGATCGCTGGAGGTCCCTCGCCGTGACGTCGTTCGCGATCGTGTAGCCGAGGATGTAGTCGTTGGCGTCCTCGGCTTGGATGTTCCTCGCGACCTTCGCCATCACGACCGCGAGTTCGGCTTCATGGTGCACCTCGGCGGAGGAACTCGGAAGGCGGATGGCGGCCATGGGCCCGATCACCGACGTCGGCGGTTTGAGGAAGATTATTGGCGTATCGGGCACGTCGGAGGACATCTCGGCCGCGTGGTCGGCGTAGTTCTTCCCCACGGCGACGACCTTCGTCGGGATGACGGGTGCGAGGAACTTGACCTGGGTGATGGGAAGGACCGTCTCGGATCGCTCCCATTGGAACAGCGGGGATCCGTGGTAGAGCCGGATGCCGTCGGGTTCGACGGTTCCGTACGTGATGTCGTCTGCCTCCGCATCGATGCGGACGATCTTCATGCGGCCTCCCGCTCAGGGAAAGTAGTCACCCGAACCGTAGGCGGCACTTCGTGCCAGTTGTTCCTCGGTGAGCTGTTCGTGCACCTTCCGGTAGTGCTCGAAGTTGATGGCGATGAAGAGTGCAGATGCTTCGACGTACACCTCACCGTTCGCCTCGATCGTCCCCTCCGCCCACATCTTGTCCCCATCGACGGCGGACAACCATGCCCGTCCGTGGACGGTGACCCCGAGAGGGACCGGCTTGCGATAGCTCGTGTCGAGGCGGGCCGTGACCCCCGGGGATCC
>CAZYGP010000147.1:0-5829 GCA_964647265.1 uncultured Acidimicrobiaceae bacterium
CAAGGCGAACCACGGCCGCAAGCCCAACGCGGGCCGCGGCTGAACCGTTCGACCTCGCACCCTCGCCGTTCGCGTTCCATTCACTTCTTGGTGGATATCACACGCGGGCGGCCGATACCACCCCGCCGTCCCCGGTTGCACGTCACGCCTAGGGAAAGAAGATGTCGGCTAGCTCGACTTCATCACTACATGCAGCGCCACCGTCGTAGGCGATTCGCAGATAGGCCCACCGTCCCAGCATGTGCAACCGGCTCGGCTCCGGATCGCAAATCTCCACGCACGCGATGTACTCGGCAGACGGGGCACCCGAGTCCGGGTCCTCAATCTGTCCCTGCAGGCCCGCCACGCATGCACCGAACTCATCGTTCGCACGATACGCGTGCCCGGGAGGTCCGATCAGAGCAAGCACGAGGAGCACACCGACCACCAACGCAACCCGGGCTCCCCACATCCTCCACTCCATGTGCTGAGCCTATCGGAGCGCGAATATCGGTGACCTGAGCCCTCGATGTAACCAACCTCCGTCAGGTCCATACCTAGATGCCGAGTTGTGCTCGGGCGTCGGTGACGGCAGCGGGGTCGGTGGCGGCGATGAAGAATATTCCGGCGTCGATCCGGTCGATGAACACGAACGGTGCCCCGCCCTCGAACAGCAATCCGCCTCCGGACTCGACTGCACCCGTGGCCCCCATGACATCGCGGCTGTGGGTGATGAGCGCATTCGTGAGATCCTCGGCGTCCGCGACGGATTCCGCCACGTACGACCAGACGAACGCGGCGTCCCCGCCCCGTGTGAAGAACCGGTAGGTGTCGTTCCCCCACCCGGACGCCACCTGTGCCAACTCCCCCGCTGGCAGCGTGTCGGTGAGGAGGAGTCGCACACCCCATTCCCCCAGGCTCCTCTCCTCTTGAAGCTCCCACCCGCCGAGTTGCACCGTCAGGGGGTCGAGCTCTGATGGCTGCTCGTCACGGAGGTACTTGTTCGGATCGAGGATCTGCTCGGAGCTGATGGGTGGATCCTGGTACGCCTGGTCGATCGCTTCGAGACCGCCCTGCGAGACGAGATAGCCGGTGAACACAAGGCCCTGCTCGTACGGGAATGCAAGGTCCTTCTGCAGCCAGGCCGGAGCCGCATCCAATACCGAGGTGTCGATGCTGAAGGCCTCCAGCGCGGCGCGGGCTGCCTTTGCGGGGTCGAAAGACTCGAGGTACAGGAACTGCTGGTACGTCGCATCGCCCTCGATCAGGCCGAGTATCCCTGAGGCGTCGTCACCCGTGCCCTCCTCCGCGCGCTTCTCGTATTCCACGTTGAACTCGAAGTGCTGGTCCGTGAGTGCATGGACGAGTTCGTGGGCGATGACGATCTCCTGGAGCGGCGTGATCCCGTCGACAGAGACGGGAACGACCATCTCCCTCGCTTCGGGGTCGTAGAACCCTGCGACCTGTTCGGTGTAGAGGTCTACGAGGAGGTTTCGCAGATCCACGTCCGGGTCGAGCATGCCGAGCAGGGTGAACATCGCGTCCTGCGCCGCGAGCTCCTCGTCATCGAGATCCTCCTCGAGCTGACTGTTCACCCTTGCGGTGAACTCTTCCTGGTCGAGGATCGTGACGGTGGGAATCTCCAGGAACGGCAGCGCCCTCGATTCCTCCACGTCGAGGATGATCACACCGATCTGGGCCCTCATGGAAGCGGCGACCGCTTCGGGGATCGACGCCGAATTCGTACCCGGAATCGAGTCGGCGGGGATGGATGTCGCAGGAGCCGACGTCGTGGTCGTCGCTTCGGTCTCGGTCGTGGTCGATCCGGGGACGGTCGTCGCTCCCGGCGACTCACCGGACGAGTCACATGCCGACCCGACGAGGACGACCAGGAGGACCACACATGCGATCAGCGATCTGCGGTGTTGCGGCATGGCGGGCAGGCTACCGGCGGACCCGGGGAACCGATGCTCAGGGATTCTCCGACGCAATTCTCGCTGCGAGCCATGTCGTGAGCGGAACCGCAGCGACAAGACCGATGCTTCCCACCAGGGTCCGGACGACCTCCACGGCTACGACCTCGGAGTTGAGGACGGAACCGAGGGATTGCTCGGCGAGGATGAAAAGGATCGCCAGCGGTAGCGAGGCACCGAGGTAGGCGAGCAGGAGCGTGTTCACTGTCGATCCGATGTGGTGCTGACCGATGCTCAGGCCACCGCGCCACAGCAGGTCGAACCCGGCATCGGGTCTCGACGCCTTCAACTGCCACACGGCCGACGATTGTGTGACAGTGACGTCGTCGAGGGCACCTGCCGCGCCCAGCACCATGCCCGCCAGGACCAGCCCACGCACATCGATACCGTCGAAGAGGGTCAACAGGGTCGACTCCTCGGTCGCGAAGCCCGTGAAGCTCGCTGCGGTGACCGTCACGGCCGACAGGACCGTTGTGAGGGCGAGGGCTCCGAGTGTGCCGAGGAGCGCAACCGTCGTCATCAGGTTGACACCGTGGGTCAGGTAGAGCGCGACATACGCCACGGCACTCGCTCCGACCAGTGCGACGAGCGCCGGATTCCGCCCGTCCAGGATCGCAGGAAGGATCCAGATCACGACGATGATCAGAGTCGCCCCCAGACCGACGAGTGCAGCGACCCCGTGCCACCGCCCGAGTGCCACGACGGCGACCGCGAAGACGATGAAGGCGACCAGCAGGACCCTGGTGCGCTGGAAGTCCGCGAATTGGTACTGCGTCGTGATCTCAGCAGGGACCACTGCGATCGGCACACCACTCTCATCGAAGGTCACCTCCACGTCTGCACCGGTCTCGAACACATCGAGGCCCGGAATGGAGGACACCGAGAAGCTCCGACCGAGGAGGTCTCCGCGTGTGATGACCACGTCGATGACATCACATTTCTGCCCAGGGTCGAAGTCGCACGGGCCCTCGCCCACCGCCACCACCCTTGCGTTTGGTGCCCTGTATGACAGGACGGCACCCTGGCCTACGGTGAAATCCGGGGTCGTGCCCCCCGTGGTGAACACCTGTACATAGGTCCGATCCTCATCGGGACCCTCCAGGATGAGGAACGAGACCGTGGTGCACGACTGCTCGGGGAAGAACGTGCACGGTCCGACGGTGACCGCGGACACTTCGGCATCGAAGAAGTCCGTCGGAAGGCCGAGGACCGATCTTTGGGCTTCTGCCTGCGCCCTGGCAGCCCCGGTAGGGCGGAGGAGGATCAACCCGGCGACGACGACGACCCCGACGACGATCGCGACGTAGACGGCAGGATGCCTCCACGTGCGAGGGGCACCGCCCAGTCCGTGATCGCGATGGGCGAACGCCGCCCAGTCGTCGGGGGACTGATCGTCGAGGTCATCTGGCATCGGCATGCAGTCTTGCACGCCGGTGAAGTACCGTCATGGCGCACCGAGCGGAGGTCCCGCATCGACCCACACGTCAGGAAGATCTGCCATCACCTTGGACCGTAACGAATCCGTAACGGGTGGCGGACAGCCTGCGTACATGAGGTTGAGAATGCCGCCAGCGGTGACGATGACGCTACGCGTCGGCGCGCTTGCGGGGATTGCCCTGGCCATCGGCTTCGCAAGCTACCTCTCCCTCGCCGCCCAGGATCAGGTTGATCCCTTCGACATCGTGTTTGCCGGTGCTGCCTCGATCGCCTACCTCATCCCGGGCGCTGTGATCCTGCTCAGGCGGGACTGGCACATAATCGGCTGGGCTCTGTGCCTGTTCGCAGTGAGTGTGGCTTTCGCCTTCAGCGGTGAATGGGGCGAGAGTTCACCGGACGGGGCGTGGATGGTGTTCTGGCAGGACGCCTTCGAAGGCTCTCTCTTCTGGTACCCGATGCTGGGGCTGCTGATCCTCTTCCCGGACGGGATCGCCACACAGACCCGGGCCCAGCGTCGTCTCGGCTGGGCGCTGTTCCTCGTGGTAGGTGCGATGGTCGCGACCGAGGCACTCGAGACAGAGGTGCAGGCCGGCGATGTCATCATCCCCAACCCGCTTGGTGGCGGGTTGTTCCCCACGGGACTCGAAGGCACGACCATCGTCGTCACACTTCTCGCCATGCTCGTGGCCGTCGGCGGACTGCTGATGCGCTACCGGTCCTCGACGGCCATAGCCCGCCGCCAGTACCGATGGGTGATCTGGGGCCTGATGTCGGTCGTCGTGGCTCTCGTCATCGGGTTGAGCGGATCGATAATCTTCGACGGCGGCGGCGACGAGGGGGGCTGGTGGTGGATTCCCGTCCTGATCTCCTACCTGCTCCTCCCTGTGACGGTCACCGTCGCAATACTCCGATACCGGCTGTACGAGATCGATCGCCTCGTCAGCCGCACCGTCACCTACGCGCTGGTCGTCCTGGCGGTAGTGATCATGTACATCGGCGGCGTCGCCCTACTCAGTCAGGCGCTGCCCGCCGATTCGGATCTCGCCGTGGCGGCCTCGACCCTCGCTGTGGCCGCGGCCTTCAGCCCGCTACGTCGCCGGATCAACCAATCGGTCGACCGCCGCTTCAACCGGACTCGCTTCGATGCCGAGGAGGAGACCAACGCTCTCCCCGGTCGTCTGCGCAACGTGACTGATCTGCCGACAATCGACGCTGAGCTGCAGGCGGTGGTGCGGCGCACCCTGCAGCCGGCTTCGATGGGGCTGTGGGTTCGACAGGATCGGATGACGGAGGGCTGAGCCGGGTCGGTCACCCGCCGGGCGACGAGGCCTCACGATGCCTGCCGGGGAGCCTCGGCTCGTCCGTCGGCACTGGTGAAGAATCCGGGAACCGGAGGAGGAGTCTCGATCCGAGGTTTCCTCCGCTTCGAGTACCAACCCCCGATCGCCACCCCGGACGCGAAGATCACGAGTGCCACCGCCATGATCACGCCGGTGCGCCATCCGGTTGTTGGAGTGGTTCGACCTGTGAGGTCCTGGAGGATGGCGACCCTCCAGGCTCCCTCCCTGTTTGTCCAGGAGTCCTCATCCGTGTCGAGGAGAACGGAAGGACCCTCCTGGGTGACCGTGTACTCGATGAAGTCGCCGATCGGCTCATCGCTGGTTGATGGATCCCATGTCCTCGAAGCAGGTTGGGCGTACTCCACCCAGTCGATGCGCGGATGCGTGGTGAAGTCGAGGCCGTAGTTGCTCGCACCGGTCAGAGGGTCGACGCCGAAGTCCGCTCCCATGACCTCCACGTGGTACTGGTCGAGACGGTCGAGGGCGATCGCGCGGTACCAGTGTGCGATCGCAGAAGCGAGGGGTTCAGGCCATCCCTCGCCCCCGCTGTTGTTCCACAGCGCGAGCTGCGCCAGGCCGAAGGCGGCAGCAGGCTTGATCGCTCCGACTCGTTCCGTCGACAGGGCGAGGACCTTCTCGCGCCCGTCGAGCAGCGCATGGAACCGCTTGGTGGGAGCGACATAGGCGGATGTGTCGAACTCTGCGTCGCGCGACGCCAGGCACACCGCGACACCCTCGAGACCACCCATGTCGGCCTGGATCCTCGCCGCCGACGCCTCGATCTCACTCGAGAACCGCTCGGCCTCACCGGCATCCACACCGGCCACGCCGACGTCGACGGTCAGGCCCTCGATCGCGGTCCACTCCGCGTCGGGGAAGACCTCGGCACAGCGCGAGGTGGTTTGGGCGCCCGCAGGGAGGGAGACCATCACGACCATGATCGGGATCAATGCGAGGAGTCGTCTCATGGCCCGCGTAGTGTGGCATCGGTCCCGGCGTAGTGATCGGGTCCGAGCACGATGCGGGTGCTAGCGTCGCGTCGAATCGTCAGGTGATTGCGAGGACACCGATGGCCGCCGTACCGAGGAACGACAAGCGCA
>CAZYGP010000148.1:0-5822 GCA_964647265.1 uncultured Acidimicrobiaceae bacterium
CCGAGGGTGAGCGCTGACATCGAGGCTTTCATTCCACACACCCTCGACGGCACCTTCGAGACCGCAGACCCCGGTGCCCTGGCAGAGCTCGAGGCGCACCTCGCGGCCACATCGCGCGACACCGCCCTCTCTCGGATCGCTGCAATCCTCACCCGGTCCGAGGGGATCGCGTCGTCCCGGATCGAAGGACTCATGATGTCGACCCGCCGCATCTATGAGGCGCAGCTCCGGTCGGACGACGTCGAGGATCGGACCGCACGCCAGATCGTGACGAACATGGAAGTCATGGCTGACGTCCTCGGCGCTAGCGGCCCGCTCACACACGACCAGATCCACGGATGGCACCGTGCGCTCATGGAATCGGATCCGCGCATGCGGGCGAGTATGGGGACCTATCGATCGCGGCAGAACTGGATCGGTAGACGAGCGAACACCCCGGTCGGTGCCGACTTCATACCTCCGCCGCCCGAGTTCGTGCCGGACCTGATGAGTGACCTCGTGCGATTCGCCAACGAACGGACCCTGTCCCCCATCCTGCAGGCAGCGATCGTGCACGCCCAGTTCGAGACGATCCATCCCTATCCCGATGGCAACGGGAGGGTTGGGCGAGCCCTGATCTACTGGGTGCTGTCGAACCGGGGCACCATCGGGGATGTGGCGCCACCCATCAGCCCGGTCATCGTCGATGGGGCCGAGACCTACGTTCGCGGTCTGAGGGCCTATCGGTCCGACTCGGCGACGGCATGGATCGACACCTTCATCGGCCTGATGGACAGCGCCGTCGGGTACAGCCTGCTCCTCGGGGCCGCACTCGGTGAGCTCCAGGAGTCGTGGCACCGCCGAGTGGGCGACGTCCGGGCCGGTTCGGTCGACCACCGCATCGTCGAGCAGCTCGCTGAGATCCCCATCCTCGACGCACCGACGGTCGCGACCGCATTTGGTGTCACGCAGCAGGCTGCGCGCCTCGCACTCAAGCGTCTCGAGTCACGCGAGATCGTGGTCCGTCGATCGCTCCGGCGCGGCCGACGCGGTCGCCCCGCCCGGATGTTCGAAGCGAGCAAGCTGTTCGACCTGCTCGACGAATCGCCCCGTGCCCTCGCCGCAAGGATGCAGGGTCGCTGACCAGGAAGATCGTCGACCGGCTGGTGGGCACGGATTGCCGATGTGTCAACACTCGAGCGATTTGCTAATACCGAAGCTTCAGCTCGAGTCCGCCGAGTGTCAGGTGGTAGTAGGCGGCATCCTCATCCGCAAGGCTCCGGATCCTGAGGATCTTCGGCTCGATCAGCTCGACTTGTTCGCGGATTCCGAGGTTTCGGCTCGTTGTGAGGTTCACAACACGCACTTGGTGCGAGGTGAGCGCATCCCGCTCTCCCGGACGGTATCGAATGCGCTTGTCCCGCAATACGGCAACCCAACCAAGCGTCCCTATTAGCTCCAACCAAACCTCATCGGCGGCATCTTGCTTGAGCGGCCAATCCGGATGTCCGGGATACACGATGAACGGCCATCTGATTTCGAGCTCTCGGCTGGCACCAAGAAGACTTGCGTCGAAGAAGACTCGCGTGTGCTGTGTCACGCTGCGGCGCGAAGGCCGTGCTCGTACTGGATCGCAGCCTCCACGTCATCTCTCGAGATGCCAAGCGAACGGTACGTATCCGATATCGTATCGACAGCCTCGCCGGCTGCTGCGAGTTCGGCGAGCGACTCAGTCCGGACACCGCCGATCGACGGAAGCCCGAAAACGACCGTGGGATCAATGACGATCCTGCGATTGACATCCTTGCCGAGCGGGAACCACCGGGCAGCAACACCCTGGAAGTCCGGCTCGAAGTCGACTCGGTTGGCAAAGGTCCTGGCGACCTCGCTCAGCGCGAGCTGGTACCCCTCCTCCGATCGGCCCCGTACGACGAGCAGCAGCTCATCGGAGAGATCATGCCGATTCTGCTCTTCCCAGAGCAACTGCCGTCCGTCCGTGTACAGCGGCCGAGCTTCGGCAAGGGGATACTTGGTTCCCAGCGTTCTTCTGAGGTTGACGATCAGTGGTCGGAGCCGCTCGATCGGGAGCTGGCGATATCGGTACCCCGAGAGGAAGCCCGCCTCGACGAACTCACCCCACGTGACATCCCACACGCCTGTCGGCTCCTCGCGAATCAACGGTTCGATGCGCACATCAAACCGGCGATCGCCATCAAGCCACCGGCGAAGCGTCTTGTCGGGAATGCCCAGGAATCGAGCCGCTTCATTGACCTGAAAGACGGTCTTGTCGAGTAGTGCACGAGTGGGATCCACCAGGGCCTCCTTCCGATCAATACAGTATCGCGGCAACCTGCGACACGGAAGAACGCCGCTTGCCCATGGCACGTGGCGCTTCGGGCGGGCGACAGCCGCGGGTTTCCTGTTGCCTGGAAGAGGTTGTTGTTCATCTCCCGCAACTGAAGGATGAAGGCAACATGGTCGACAAGTGGATTGCAGTTCAGGGCTGTTTCGGATATAGTCATGTTTCGGGATGTACGAAACAGACTCATTACTGAAACACCGAGCCCATGCGGACAGCAGACAGACCCACACCAGAACCGGCGAGTGACACAGAGCTGATCGCCCTGGCGACCCGAGAGGTATCAGCGCGTCTGCCAACGAACTGGACCGTAGAAGAGACCCAACGGGAGGTCACGGCACGTGGGTTACGCCCAGACATGGTGCTCCAGATTGTTGCCCCCGATGGCTCGCGAGCGCTCCTCCTGATCGCGGTGAAACGAACTCCGACAATGGCCGGGATCCGCTCGGCAGGAACACGGCTCGAGCAGGCGATCCGAGCCGCAGATGCCGATGATGCGTCGCGCTGTTCAGCAGTCGTTGCACCCTATGTCGGTCCGGCAGCACGCGGGTGGCTCGATTCCAGGGGGATCGGCTACATCGATGCAACAGGAAACATGCGCATCGTGTGCGATCGGCCTGCCATCACGATGGATAGGCGAGGCTCCGATCGAAACCCGTGGCCCACAGCATCGGACCTACGAACCCTCAAGGGAAAGGCCGCGGGCAGGGCGATACGAACACTTGTCGACCACACACCGCCCTTCGGAATCCGAGAACTCGCTGAACGCACCGAATCCTCGGCACCCACGCTCTCTCGCGTCGTCGACCTACTCGACCGCGAGGGGCTCGTCGAGCGCGAGCCTCGCGGGCCAATAGAAGCTCTCGATTGGGCCGGCTCCATCCGACGTTGGGCGCTCGACTACGACCTCACGACCTCGAACACGGCACGCCTGTTCCTCGATCCTCGAGGCATCGAGCACTTGGCCGACAATCTGCGCGATACGGCCGGTGAATACGCGGTGACGGGTGCGCTTGCTCTTCCCGAGGATCTTGCGATCGCACCGGCCAGGCTGGGCATGGTGTACACGCGAGATGCAGCCGAACTGCGCCGGGTGCTCGACCTCCGGACAGTCGACACGGGGGCAAACGTCCTTCTCTTCGATCCATTCGATGAGGTGGTCTTCGCCCGTACCACCCGTCGTCGCGGGATGACAGCAGTGGCGTGCTCGCAGCTAGCCGTCGATCTACTCACCGGTCCGGGTAGATCGCAATCGGAAGCCGAAGAGCTGTTGACATGGATGCGGGAGAACCAGGATGCATGGCAATCCGCCCTCTGAATACGTACTCGCCCGACGGGCCCTGCTCAACGCGCTCGACGCGCTCGAGGAGCACGCCGCGGGACTGACCATCGTCGGAGCGCAGGCGGTCTACCTCCACACCGGACCCGCAACCATCGCGGTACCCGAGTACACGACCGATGCTGATGTGGCGGTTGCACCGGATCTCATCGCGAAGACGCCGCTCATCGAGGAGGCACTCGGCGCAGCAGGATTTCGACGGGGCCACGATCCTGGACGATGGCTGGACACCAACGGGATCCACCTGGACCTCCTCGTGCCGGAGCTCCTTGCCGGTCCCGGACGGCGCGGCGCGGACCTCGGCCCCCACGGTCGCCGCGCTGCGCGCCGCGTCCACGGCCTCGAGGGTGTCCTGGTCGATCGCGAACTGATGAACATGGGATCCATGGAGGCTGAGGATCCCCGCAACCTCGAGGTCTGGGTTGCCGGCACCGCTGCGCTGATCGTGGCGAAGACAACCAAGATCCAAGAGCGCGCGAATGACCCTCGCCGAGCGGTCGACAAGGATGCCCTCGATGTGCTGCGACTCCTACAGAACGAATCGGCTGAAGCGATCGCAGATTCTCTGCGCCAGTTACAGGCCGATGATCGATCCCAAGCCTCCACGAACGATGCTGTGGAGCACCTACCGACGTTGTTCGGCACTGCAACTGCTGTCGGGTCCATGATGGCTGGTCGAGCGGCAGCACCCTTCGAAGACCCGGAGGTGATCGCTGCGTCGGTTGCAGTTCTCATCAACGACCTACTCGATGCCCTACGCGACTGATTGATGTGGGAGGGACGGGTTGGCTCCGTCCCGGTGGGCGACAGCCTCGGCATCGGCATCCCCATCGACTTCGGACGTGTCACACGCCTCGGTCACCATGTCCTGTATCAACGACTTCGGCAGGTAACGACATCACGCACGCACGACAAGACGACGAGGGTCGGGGCACGATGGCCGCTGCCATCCCGTTTGCGACTAATTCGTCTATTGCGTTTATTGCGAATAGCCGATACCATCATCGCAGAAGGAGGCACCCGTGACATTCGCCGAGCCAACCGAGGTGGAGGAACCCATCGAAGGCGTATCGCCCGATGCACCCTCGGACGTCGCCGACTTCCTCAGGCGACATCCGACGCCCACTGCTCGGGTCACACTCGTCGCAGACGATGCCGGCAACGACCCGACCACGATCACCGTGCCTGCGCTCGCGCTCAAGATGTTCATCGAGATCCTGGATCATCTCAAGGATGGTGTGGCGGTCTCAGTGGTACCGGCGACCACGGAGCTCACCACGCAGCAGGCCGCAGATCTCCTCGGGGTCTCGAGGCCGTACCTGATCGACAAGATGCTCGTGCCGAACGGTCCGATCTCCTATCGCACCGTTGGGCGACATCGCCGTATCCGATTCTCCGAGGTCGATGGTTTCCGTCGAGAGGATCTCCAGCGTCGCAAGGAGGCGGCTGATCGAGTGACGCGAATCGCCCTTGATGCCGGATTGGATGACTGAGTGGCCTTTCGCGTCTTGTACGACGCAAACGCCATCTTTGGGGCGCTGCAGCGATCCCTGCTGATCAGAGCTGGCCAGTATCAGACTGAGTTCCATCTCCGCGTGTTCATGACATCGGAGATCCTCGACGAGATGGTCGCTGCGGTCATGGGGCGATACCCCGACTTCACGATCGAGCAGGGGGAGAGCCTCAGAGAAGCCATGATTGACGCCATACCCGATTGCCTGATCACCGGCTACGAGTACGCGGAAGATTCCGTGAGCATCATTGACCCTGACGACAAGCACGTCCTGGCAGCAGCGATCCACGGCTCCGTTCAGGTGATCGTAACTGTCGACCGGGACTTCCATCCTGAGGTCACCGCACAGCATGGCATCGTGGCGCAGAGGCCCGATGATTTCCTGACTGACCTATTCGACCTGAACGAGCGAGCCACACGTGCGATCGTCACAGATGAGGCCGCGCTTCGTGGGGTACCGATTTCCGCCCTGGTCGACCTGATCGAGGAGCGTGGTCTCATTCGCTTCGCCCAGCATCTGCGCCGATAACCACTGCTCCGGCATCCACGACCAACCGACGCTGCCGGTTCGTTGGCACTCGTCCGAAGCCGGTGCCCTCGTAGACAACATCTGGTGGGTGTTTCGAAGATCA